>NZ_JBYTDS010000013.1:0-1395 GCF_058791615.1 Bacillus sp. EB106-06-01-XG163 | reverse complement strand
CCTGTTATTCCTGTCGCTCCCGTTGGTCCCGTTGTCCCGGTTACTCCGGTCGCTCCGGTTGATCCTGTGACTCCCGTGGCTCCAGTCGATCCTGTGACTCCCGTGGCTCCAGTCGATCCTGTGACTCCCGTTGTCCCGGTTCGTCCTGTTGGGCCTGTTGATCCTGTAGAGCCTGTCGGACCGGAATTCTCTATGACTTGAAGGAGCGACACGTCATCAATTAGTATTGTTGTGTTCGTATTCACAGATGCCTTGTTGATCATAATCTGAGCATCAGTTGTTCCATCAGGAACAACTGATGTTGTTTGGTATACCTCTGTCCATGTATTAAAAATTACATTCGGTAAATGGCCTATCGTGATCGCTGCATCTAAACCTGTTGCAATCGGTACACCTAATGAATTTAAATATAAGATTTGCAAGTTAACCTGAGGGTTTGAAGCCGTTCCAATGGTTCCTAATGAAACTTGAAAATGATATGCCTGACCGACCGTAACCGGGACGATTTGTGAAAGTGAAGCAGTGTTTGTTTCAATCAAAAATTGTGCTGAGTATGTTCCTGAATGGGCAAATATACTGTTAACAGTGGCATTTGCCACGTCCCACCCGGTTAAATCTCCACTTTCAAAACCACCATTGACAATGAGGTTGCCAATCGCCAATTCACTCCCCCTCTCTTGTATTCGTATTTTCATTGCAGCCGACTTTACATAACTATTGTATCTAAACTCATGGTTATCAAAGCGATACAAAAAAGGTGACTGAAAAAACGATCACCTTTTAAACATTTATGGCAGAGGGAATGATGTTGCGTTTAAAGCCCGGTTTGTAATATCGACTTGTGTTACATTATTTGTATTTCCAACTGTTAATACCATATTATACACAGTTATTCCGGAAGCCGGAACTTGGTCAACAAACGTATGAGGAATAATAATAGATTGCCCGGCTGAATAGAATAGATTCAATTCAAGAGTTTCGGTGCTGATTATAATTCCATTTCTCTCCAAGTCAAGAGAAAGCACGAGGGAGAAATCAGGTGTCAGCGGATTAAGGGTGATATTAAGCTGAATTGTCGTATCAATCTTCACCAATTGAGTGGCAACTGCAGTTATAGTTGCCGTCAAGACACTTGTCGGAGTACCCTCTAAAGGAATCACCACTTGATCAACCGCATTCTGAAAAGCAACCGTCGGCTGTGACCCCGTCGCTCCAGTAGCTCCAGTTGGACCCGTGATTCCCGTCGCCCCAGTTGATCCGGTATCCCCCGTAACCCCAGTTGGACCCGTGATTCCCGTCGCCCCAGTTGGTCCGATATCTCCCGTAACCCCAGTTGACCCCGTCGCTCCAGTGGCTCCGGTTGGACCCGTAGTTCCCGTCGCCCCAGTTGGTCCG
>NZ_JBYTDS010000012.1:0-124380 GCF_058791615.1 Bacillus sp. EB106-06-01-XG163 | reverse complement strand
AATCACCGATAAACTATCGGCAATTGGCTGTTTAAAAGGTGTTTTGACCCCTGTCTCAAAAACGGGGGGCAGTCCCCTTCCCGCATCGGTTTTTTTACGGTTTCGGAGGAATCAGCCTGTCAATCAGCCGGTAAAACAAATGTGTGAACGGCAGAAACAATAAGGCGGTGACTACGTTAAATAACAGGCTGAAATGCGCAATCATCTGCGCGGGATCATCAGACAGGCGCTCCGTAAAACCTGCTGATGCGGACAGGAAGGGAAATACGAGCAGCACGCCGAGAATATTAAACACAACGTGAGCACCGGCGGTCTGTCTGGCGGCATAACCGCCTGAAACAGCAGCCATGACGGCCGTGACGCATGTCCCGATATTAGATCCCAGAACGACGCTGACCGCTTGTTCAATGCCGATCACCCCTTCGTTCATAAAACTCATCAAAATGCCGATGCAGACGGAGCTTGAATGAATGATTGCCGTCAATATCATGCCGATAAAAAGAGCGGACCAGCTCGAATCATTCACATGTCGCAAAACCTCCGCCCCCGCCTTCATTTCTGTCAGCGGAACGGCAAGCCGGCTGAAGCATGTAATGCAAAAAAAGATGATGCCGAGACCGAGGAAGCTTATGCCGATCTGCCTGAACGGATATTTACGGAGGAGGATAAACACAAGGCCTCCGATAAAAAGCACCCAAATGAGCACATCCATCTTTATGGCTAAAAACTCCGTCGTAAACGTGGAGCCGACATTCGTGCCGAGAATCATCGGAATGGTCCGTTTAAAAGATAAAGCGCCTGCGCTGACAAAGCCGATGACAATGACCATGAAGGCTGAGCTGCTCTGAAGAAAACCGGTGAATACGATGCTTATGAGAAAAGCTTTCAAAGGGTGGTCGGTAAATAAGAGCAGGCTCTTCTCAATTTTTGAATACGTTAAGGCGATCAGCCCCTGCCTGAGCAGGCTCATTCCGAGTAAAAAAACCAGGATAAGTGCGGTAAAGAGAATCAGTATCATCAAATGAAACACCCCTTTCCATCATTATATAGACAAGCAGCTTTATTCATGACGGAAAAGTGAGCTCGCTTAGTTGACCTGACTGATGGCTTATATTATAATGTCAAAGTACATGTTTATATATGTATCTTTTTAAAGGTAGTCGATTGGTGTATTCGGAGGGAGGGAAAGAGAATGTCAAAAACGGTCGTTAGAAAAAACGAATCGCTTGAAGATGCTCTTCGTCGCTTCAAACGCAGTGTATCAAAGACAGGTACTTTGCAAGAAGCAAGAAAGCGCGAATTTTATGAAAAACCTAGCGTAAAGCGCAAGAAAAAGTCAGAAGCTGCTAGAAAACGCAAATTCTAAAAGAGGGTGGATTTATGAGTCTTCTTGAGCGACTTAACCAAGATATGAAGCTGTATATGAAAAGCCGTGAGAAAGACAAACTGACTGTCGTTCGAATGGTGAAAGCTTCACTTCAAAACGAAGCAATTAAGCTTAAGAAAGACAGTTTGACCGAGGATGAGGAACTTACTGTCCTATCTCGTGAACTTAAGCAACGTAAAGACTCCCTCCATGAATTTTCAAACGCTAATCGTTTAGATTTAGTAGATAAAGTTCAAAAAGAGCTGGACATTTTAGAAGTTTATTTACCGAAGCAGCTTTCTGAAGAAGAGCTGCAGACAATCGTAAATGAAACCATCGCTGAAGTCGGTGCGAGCTCCAAAGCGGACATGGGCAAAGTGATGAGTGCTATTATGCCTAAAGTAAAAGGTAAAGCTGACGGCAGTGTAATTAACAGACTTGTCAGCAGTCAATTATCTTAATTGACAAGAAAAAAGACATCTTTCCTTGAGAGATGTCTTTTTTTATACATAAAAAAATGAAACTAAAGTACATTTGTTACGTATATAAAGAAGAACGAAACGGGAAGGAGGGTATATTTGCCTTGTTCCGAAAAAAAACCGGAATTGCTGTTGCTCTATTGGGCTTATTTGTATTATCTTTATTAGGGGTTCAATTGAACGCGAAAGCTGATCACCCATCGGTTTATGTCATCCCGGTTGAGAAAAATGTCGAACAGGGGCTCGCCTCGTTTTTATCGCGTTCTTTCAAAGAAGCGAAGGAGTCCGGCGCGTCACACATTATTCTTGACATCAATACACCGGGAGGCGCCGTTCAATCAGCCTTGGATATTGCGGATATCATCGGCCGCGCGGATGTGCCTGTTACCGCTTACGTTAATAAACGGGCGCTTTCTGCCGGAGCGTATATAGCGCTTCAGGCAGATGAAATCTATATGGCGCCGGGCGGAAAAATGGGTGCCGCAGCCATCATCGACGGAAAGGGAAACGCGGCAGACAAAAAGGCCCAATCACTGTGGCATGCAGAAATGGAGGACGCAGCGGTTAAAAACAACCGAAATCCGAAATACGCCCTAGCCATGGCAGATCCCGCCATTAATGCAAAGGAAGCGGGCGCCCCAAAGGGAAAACTGCTGACACTGACAGCTGAAAAAGCCAAGGAAGTCGGATATTCGGAGGGCACGGTTTCAGACCTTGATGCTTTATATACAAAGCTCGGTTTTGACAAAGCGGATGTTCACCATGCAAAAGAAGGTTTCATCGGCAAACTGGGCAGATGGCTGACAAATCCGTTTGTTGTCCCCGTCTTATTAACGCTTGCTTTGCTTGGTTTGACCATTGAATTGTTCTCGCCGGGCCTCGGGATACCGGGTGCCGTCGGACTGACGGCCATGCTGCTGTTTTTCACGGGGCATATCGCTGCCGGATTCGCCGGCTATGACAGCGTATTCTTATTTTGCGCGGGCTTGGTTTTTATCCTTTTAGAGATATTTCTGCCCGGAGGCATAATCGGTCTTATCGGTATTGCAGGCGTCATCGCGAGCCTCTTTCTCGCTGCGGGCAGCTTTACCGTCATGGCGGTTTCTCTCTTGATCGCCATTGCTGTGTCTATTACAGCCTTTATCATATTAACAAGGGTGTTGGGGAAACGAATGAAATTCTTTAAAAAATTAATATTAACTGATTCAACAAGCACGGAGAGCGGTTATGTTTCAAATCAGAACCGGACGGAGCTGTTGGGAAAAGTCGGCGTTACCGCTACAGCCCTCAGACCGTCAGGCACCGTCATTATTGATGATGAACGTCTGGATGTCGTCTCGGAAGGATCATTCACTGAAAAAGACAGACAGGTGAAAGTAGTGAAAGCGGAAGGCTCACGCATTGTCGTGAGAGAAATATAGATGATAACCTTGAGGAGGAATTAGATGGAACTGTCAAGTTTGGCGATTTTAGCATTAGTTGCTGCTGCCATTATTGTGTTAGCCATATTCTTCACCTTTGTACCGGTGATGCTATGGATTTCGGCGCTTGCGGCAGGAGTCAGAATCAGCATTTTCACTTTGGTCGGGATGAGGCTGCGGCGCGTCATACCAAGCCGCGTTGTCAATCCGTTAATTAAAGCGCACAAAGCCGGCCTATCCGCAACAACAAATCAGCTCGAAAGCCATTATCTGGCCGGAGGTAATGTCGACAGGGTGGTCAATGCCCTGATTGCGGCACAGCGCGCCAATATTGAGCTGTCATTTGAACGCTGCGCAGCCATTGACCTGGCCGGGCGTGACGTATTGGAAGCCGTACAGATGAGCGTTAATCCGAAGGTCATTGAAACACCGTTTATCGCGGGTGTCGCCATGGACGGAATTGAAGTAAAAGCAAAAGCCAGAATCACGGTTAGAGCCAATATTGAGCGCCTTGTCGGAGGAGCGGGAGAAGAGACGGTTGTCGCCCGTGTCGGAGAAGGGATTGTCTCGACAATCGGTTCTTCACACAATCATAAAAAAGTGCTTGAAAACCCTGATATGATTTCGCAGACCGTACTTGGCAAAGGGCTGGATTCAGGCACCGCATTTGAAATTCTTTCGATTGACATCGCCGACGTGGATATCGGCAAAAACATCGGAGCGATTCTTCAGACGGATCAGGCAGAAGCAGACAAAAACATTGCGCAGGCCAAAGCCGAAGAGCGCCGCGCCATGGCGGTCGCCCAAGAGCAGGAAATGCGCGCTCGCGTAGAAGAAATGCGTGCAAAAGTCGTGGAAGCAGAAGCCGAAGTGCCGCTTGCGATGGCAGAAGCGTTGCGTGAAGGAAACATCGGCGTCATGGACTATATGAACATAAAAAATATCGACGCGGATACGGACATGAGGGATTCTATCGGCAAGCTGACGAATGACCAGCAAGATGAAGACCAACAATAACCTCTCTATTAAGGAGGGAGCCGCTATATGCACGAGATTCTGACAAATCCGCTCGTCATTGCCGCCGTCATCGGCATTATATCGGCAATATTCGGCAAGAAAAACAAAGATGAAAAACGTCCGCCGGGTACACGTCCCGGAAATCAGGCAAAAAAGCAGGATCAAAAACAGCCGCAGAAAGAGCATAAGCCGGAAGCGGAAGAATTGCCTGCCGTTTCAGAAGAGAACCCTTTTGAGCAAAAAAGAAGGGAAGCTGAAAAGCGCCTAGCGGAGACGGAGCAGATGTTTAACGGGCTCGAACATAAGCTGACATCCGCACGCGCACGAAACGCGTCTCTGAAGAAATCAGCCCTCAAAATAAATAAAGAAACTGCGGTCCAAGGCATTATATTCAGTGAGGTTTTGGGTCCGCCCCGTGCAAAAAAACCGCACCGGACCATGCGGAACATCGGTAAAAAATAAAGTGTTAGAACCCCTTTTCAAATCATACATATGAGATGAAAGGGGGTTCTTTTTTTATGGGGCAAAGAAAGAATCGTGTAAAGGCATGGCTGACAAGAGCATTGGAAATTCCCCCGGACGTTATGATGGATCTGCCTCGTATTACGATGGTCGGCAGACTTCATATCTACATAGAGAATCACAGAGGCCTCCTGCTGTTCAGTGAAGAAGAAGTCAGGCTGATGCTCAAGCAGGGGCAGTGTATCATATCAGGAAAAAACTTGGTCATTAAGGCAATCCTTCCTGAGGAAATCCTTTTGGAAGGCACGATAGATCACGTACGATATGTCGATTCATAAAGCCGGGGGGAAATAATGTGAAAAACAAATGGCTGTCATTTTTTTCGGGTAAAGTCCAAATGGAAGTCAAAGGAAAAGGGATTGAACGGCTGCTGAATGAATGTACGAGAAACGGAATCGCCATCTTTGCGGTGAAAAAAAAGCAAGACTGTGTTCTGCTGATGATTCAGCTTCAAGATGTACATGCTTTCAGAAGAGTCATCAGAAAACATGAATGCAAAGCAAGCTTTACAAAAAGAAAGGGTCTTCCCTTTCTGCTTCTCAAATCAAAATTAAATCTGGGCTTCACTGCGGGATTTGTGATATTTTTTGTTATATTGTTTCTTTTATCCAACATGATTTGGGAAATTGATATTAAAGGGGCCAAGCCAGAAACCGAGCATCAGATGGTAAAACACCTTGAAGAAATCGGTGTGAAAAAAGGCCGTTTGCAATTTTTAATGATGACGCCGGAAAAAATTCAAAAATCATTAACAAACGGCATCGATAATATTACGTGGGTCGGTGTGGAATTGAACGGGACAGCCCTTCATATGAAAGTGGTCGAAAAAAACGAACCGACAAAAGAAAAGTACGTGAGCCCCCGCCATATCGTTGCCAAAAAGAAGGCGGTCATCAAAAGGATGTTCGTGCAAAAGGGGCAGCCGATGGCTTTTGTGAACGATCATGTTGACAAAGGACAGCTCCTCGTCTCAGGACTGATCGGGAATGAAGACCGGAAAGTCGCCTCAAAAGCGGAAATTTACGGAGAAACATGGTACAAGTCAGAAGTAACCGTGCCCCTTGAAACATCATTTACGCTATATACGGGTAAAGTAAGGACGAAGCACAAGCTGTCTTTCGGATCATGGGGCGTGCCTTTTTGGGGCTTCGGGTTTAATGAGGAGCCGCTGAAACATCCGAAAACAGAGGAAGAAAAGCATCCGTTTCAATTTCTGGGGATGAAGCTTCCGGTTTCTTACGTTTCAGAACAGACAAGAGAAAGTGAAACATCCGTGCGGACTTATACGAAAGGCGAAGCGGTTCAGGCCGGTATCAAAATGGGAAGACAAGATGTAGAAAAGCGATTAAACGGCAGCGGAGAGGTGGAAAGTGAAAAAGTTTTGCACCAATCCGTTGAGAATGGTAAAGTAAAGTTGATTATTCTCTACCAAGTTATAGAAGATATCGTTCAAACCACACCTATTGTTCAGGGAGACTAAAGAATGGCAGAACATTTACTTGCGATTAATCACAAACTGAAAAGCCCGGACGAAGCACTTTCTTTGTTCGGCAGCCAAGATGCCTTTTTACATTTAATGGAGAAGGATCTGGGCATTAGCCTCATCACACGCGGTGAAACCATTTACGTTTCCGGGAATGATGAAACATTTGAGATCGCTGACAGATTATTGGGCTCGCTCCTTACTTTAATTCGCAAGGGGATCGAGATTTCGGAACGTGATGTGCTGTATGCCGTGAAAATGGCAAAAAAAGATGAACTGGACTATTTTGAAAGCATGTATGAAGAGGAAATAACGAAAACGGCAAAAGGCAAACCGATCCGTGTCAAAACCATCGGCCAAAGAGAATATGTGGCGGCGATGAAGAAAAACGACATGGTGTTCGGCATCGGGCCGGCGGGAACCGGCAAAACTTATTTGGCGGTCGTAAAAGCGGTGCACGCTTTAAAAAACGGCCACATTAAAAAAATCATTTTAACAAGACCCGCTGTGGAAGCCGGCGAGAGCCTCGGTTTTCTGCCCGGAGATTTAAAGGAAAAAGTAGATCCTTATCTGCGCCCGCTGTATGACGCGCTCCATGATGTGCTCGGAAGCGACCATACGGAGCGTCTTATGGAGAGAGGGGTTATCGAAATCGCCCCGCTTGCCTATATGAGAGGGCGGACGCTTGACGACGCGTATGTGATTCTTGATGAAGCCCAGAATACCACTCCCGCTCAAATGAAAATGTTTTTGACGAGATTGGGTTTTGGCTCTAAAATGATCATTACGGGCGACGTAAGCCAAATTGACCTGCCGAAAGGCGTCACATCGGGACTTGCAGTGGCGAAGGACATGCTGAAGGACGTAAACGGCATCTCCGTGATTGAACTTGACCAGACAGATGTGGTCAGGCATCCGCTTGTTGCAAAAATTATTGAAGCTTATGATAAGCAAAAGTAATGCAAAAATGACCCGATCCCCCGTTATCGGGTCATTTTTATATGATGTGTTCCTGATGTTTCAGGGAGGAGGTTCTTGTTTTGAAAAAGAAGGGAAAGGGCAAAAGCGCCCGGGAACGGTTCCGCAGTTTCAGACATGCCCGCTCAGCCCATGTGCTGCTGTACCTGCTGCTTTCAGCGATCATGTTTGGTTTGCTCTTTATTCATGTAAAACCTGAATCACTTAATTTGGATTTATTTGCAGTCAGTGATAAGACGATTTACGCGCCCGCCACAGTGGAAGATCAGCAGGCGACGGAATCGAAAAAACAGGCGGCCGAAGATGCGGTGGAAGATCAATACACTCTGAAAAAAGGCTATACCGACAACCGGCTTGACCTGATCACTTCCATTTTTGACAGCATCGGCGAAGTGAAAAAAGATGCGGAAAAAGACAAAAAGTCACCTTCGGAAAAATCACTGGTAAAATCGGTGAAAAACAAGCTGACACAGGATGTCAATGAATCCGTCTCGGAAGATGCCATTAAATCGCTTCTCCATGCAAACAATGAAGATTTCTCATTTGTGAGGGATTCCGTCATTACCGCGGTGAATACGGTGATGAGCAGTGAAATTCCTTCTGAAAAGCTTGCTGAAGCGAAGGATAAGGTCGCAAAAGAGCTGAAAAGCGCTTCTGTGCCGTCAAAATATTTAGCGGCTGCGACTGAAATCGGAAAATACGCGGTCATCCCGAATTACGTTTTTGATCCGAAAGCGACCGATGAAAAACGCCAGGAAGCGTCAGACAGCGTCCAGCCGGTACAGATCAAACAGGGACAGGTTCTCGTGGAAGAGAATGACCTGATTGACCGGGAAGTATACAGGAAGCTTGAACTGACGGGTCTTTTGAATAATTCCAACCTGTTAAAACCGATCAGCGGTCTCCTTCTGATGATCGGCCTGTTTATTGCCACGCTTGTCTACTATTTTGAGAAACAGCAGCAGGAGCTTAAGCTGAAAAATAAATCTCTTTTGCTGTTTTCTATCATTACAACGCTTATTCTCGTCATTATGGAAGTCGTCAGTCTCTTTCAGAAGATTGAATACACCAATATCGGCTATCTTGTGCCGATCGCCGCCGGCGCGATTTTAATCAGGCTGCTGCTCAATGAAAGGCTCGCCATTTTAGGAAGCATCATTCTGGCGATCTGCGGCAGTATGATGTTTAATCAGGGTGTGACGGGAACATTTAATTACGTCATCGGCATTTACTATTTAATCAGCAGCATTTCAGGCATTCTGTTTTTGGGAAAACATAATGCGAGGTCAAAAATATTGCAGACGGGACTGTTCGTCTCATTTATTAATATGATTATCGTGCTGTCGCTTTTATTAATACAAAATACGGCGCTGTCACCGGTTGAAATCGGAACGCTGATGCTGATGGGGGTCGTCTCGGGACTTGCTTCATCCGTTTTGATTATCGGTCTGATGCCGTTTTTTGAGACGGGATTCGGCATTCTTTCAACAATGAGGCTGATTGAACTGTCTAATCCGAATCATCCCCTGCTTCGAAAGATTTTAACGGAAACACCCGGTACATATCATCACAGCGTCATGGTGGCAAATCTGTCGGAAGCGGCTTGTGAAGCCGTAGGGGCAAACGGTCTTTTAGCACGGGTCGGAGCGTATTATCACGATCTCGGCAAAACGAAACGTCCGCAATATTTTATTGAAAATCAGATGAATATGGATAATCCGCATGACAAGCTGTCTCCTCAGCTCAGCAAAAATATCATTATCGCACATACGACAGACGGTGCGAATATGCTCAGAAGCTATAAGTTTCCGAAAGAGCTTGTGGATATCGCGGAGCAGCATCACGGAACGTCCCTTTTAAAATTCTTTTATTATAAAGCGAAAGAAAAGGGCGACCAGATTACAGAGAAAGAGTTCCGCTATCCGGGGCCGAAGCCGCAATCGAAAGAAGCGGCTATTATCTCAGTGGCCGACAGCGTTGAAGCCGCCGTCCGTTCCATGCATAATCCCAATCCCGAGCGGATCGAAAAACTGGTGCGGGGAATTATATCCGATAAGCTTCAGGACGGACAATTCTCAGAATGTGATCTCACGTTCCGAGAACTGGATACGATCGCAAAAACACTATGTGCGACTTTAAAAGGAATTTTCCACTCCCGGATTGAATATCCGGAGGCTACGAAGAAGGTGAAATAAATGAGTTTACTCATAGATATTGTTGATGAAACGAACAGCGTCTCAGCTGATGCGCTCCAAGAAGTGGAGAAGCTGCTCCAATTCGCGGCGGAAAAAGAAGGCGTTCAGGACCAGGCTGAAGTATCGGTCACGATTGTGACAAATGAGGAAATCAGAGAAATCAACAGAGACTACCGGGGAAAAGACACTCCGACTGACGTCATTTCGTTTGCGCTTGAAGAAGAAGGCGAAGACGAGGTTGAAATCGTAGGCGCCGACATGCCGCCTGTTTTAGGAGATATTATCATCAGCGCTGACAGAACGAAAGAGCAGGCGGAAGAGTACGGCCATTCGTTTATGAGAGAGCTCGGTTTTCTGGCCGTGCACGGCTTTTTGCATTTGCTTGGCTATGATCACATGACAAAAGAAGAAGAGGAAGAAATGTTTTCAAAGCAAAAGGATTTGCTGGATGAGTATGGACTCACGAGATCATAAAAACGAGTGGAGCAGGTTCCTGAAGAGCTTTGTCCATGCATGGAGGGGAATCTGGAAAACGGCGCGGTCAGAGCGGAATTTTCAATTTCATATTACCGCGGCCTGCGCCGTTATCGTTTGCGGTTTTCTCACCGGGCTGAGCACAGCCGAATGGGCCGTTGTTTTGGTGCTGATCGGAGGGATGCTTGCTTTGGAGCTTTTAAATACGGCGATAGAGCATGTTGTGGATTTAGTTACCGATCAGTATCACCCGCTCGCAAAAGCGGCAAAGGACGCGGCCGCCGGAGCCGTTTGCGTCTTTGCCGTGATATCGTGTATCATTGGTTTACTCATCTTCTTGCCGAAGATATGTTAGCAGAAGATTCTTACAATTATTTTACATTGCCAAAAATGGGCGTGAAAAACCAATCATAATTATGTAAAATAAAAGTGACAGCGGTATCATACAGGATAAAGGTAAGAGAGGAATTAAGTACACATGAACAGACAAGAATTGATTGCAGAAGCATTAAAAGCGCGGGACACAGCGTATGTGCCGTATTCAAATTTCAGAGTGGGAGCCGCTCTTCTTACCAAAGACGGAAAAGTGTACAGAGGCTGCAACATTGAAAATGCGGCATACAGCATGTGCAACTGTGCTGAACGCACGGCGATATTCAAAGCTGTTTCCGAGGGGGATACGGAATTTGCGATGCTCGCCGTGGCTGCGGATACTCCGGGACCGGTTTCGCCGTGCGGAGCCTGCAGACAAGTAATTTCCGAGCTGTGCTCAAAGGATATGCTTGTTATTCTGACCAACTTACAAGGACAAATAAAAGAAATGACTGCGGAAGAATTATTACCGGGCGCATTTTCATCGGAGGATTTACATGACGAACGAAAGCTTTAAATCAGGATTTGTATCTATCATCGGAAGGCCGAATGTAGGAAAGTCTACCTTTTTAAACAGGGTCATCGGTCAAAAGATCGCCATCATGAGCGACAAACCCCAGACGACAAGAAATAAAGTCCAAGGGGTGCTGACAACCGGCACGTCGCAGACCATTTTTATTGATACACCGGGCATTCACAAACCAAAGCACAAGCTTGGCGACTTTATGATGAAAGTGGCGCAGAATACGCTGAAAGAAGTTGACTTGGTGTTATTTATGATTAACGCCGAAGAAGGGTACGGAAAAGGAGACGAGTTTATCATTGAAAAGCTCGGACAGACGTCTACACCGGTCTTTCTGATCGTAAACAAAATTGATAAGATCCACCCTGACCAGCTGCTTCTTTTAATTGATGAGTACCGTACGCGCTATCCGTTTAAAGAAATCGTGCCGATCTCTGCTTTGGAAGGGAACAACGTCGAAACCCTTCTCGCGCAGATTGAAGCGTATTTACCGGAAGGGCCTCAGTTCTATCCGAGCGATCAGGTGACTGACCACCCCGAGCGGTTCATTATTTCTGAACTGATCAGAGAAAAGGTGCTCCATCTGACAAGGGAAGAAGTGCCGCACAGCATCGCTGTCGCTATCGAGTCCATTAAAGGGCAGGAAAACGGCTCCGTCCATGTCGCTGCCACCATTGTGGTCGAGCGGGATTCTCAAAAAGGCATCGTCATCGGCAAAAAAGGAGCGCTTCTGAAAGAAGTCGGCAAAAGAGCGCGGGCTGATATTGAAGCTCTTTTGGGCTCACGCGTTTACCTGGAATTATGGGTGAAGGTGCAGAAGGACTGGCGGAATAAAATGTCTCAGCTGCGTGATTTCGGCTTCAAAGAGGATGAATATTAATTCATCTAAGGCGCATGCCTGAGGTGTGAGATTACCTCACAGAAGCAGGGATTCGTTAGCAAAATTTGTTTAACATGAAAAGGAGGACATCAGGTCAAGATAAGGGTAAGAATTTGGATTTGCAAGCTAGTTTAATGATGAAAGGTGGGTTTTTTGTGTTGAATTTTACCTGGAACGTATTTTCTCAAACAGGAAGTGTTGATACGTACCTTCTTTTTAAAGAACTGGAAAAAGAGAACCTGGAAAGACCCGAAGAACCGGAAGATGAGCTAGCCCGAATTGATTTTCCAATTTTGTAAACCTCTTGGCCCCTCCCATTGTTGGAAGGTGCGGAAATGCTGACTAAATGTGAAGGAATCGTGCTCCGTACGAATGACTACGGGGAGACGAATAAAATCGTGACATTGCTGACGAGGGAACACGGCAAAATCGGCGTCATGGCAAGGGGCGCCAGGAAGTCAGCCAGCCGGCTGTCAGCAGTCAGCCAGCCGTTTTTGTACGGGTCATTTTTAATGCAAAGAACATCCGGACTCGGCACGCTCCAGCAGGGTGAAATGATTCTCAGCATGAGAACGATCAGAGAAGATTTATTTTTGACGGCGTATGCCGCTTTTATCGCTGAACTCACTGACAAAGGAACGGAAGAGAAGAAACCGAACCCCTATTTATTCGAATTGATTCTCGAATCCTTTAAGAGGCTGAATGACGGGACTGACCCGGACGTGATCACCTTCATCGTGCAGATGAAAATGCTCGGCGTCATGGGGCTGTATCCGGAGCTGAATCATTGTGTCCACTGCAAAAGCGGGGAAGGAACGTTTCATTTTTCGATAAGAGATAACGGGTTTATCTGCCACCGCTGCTTTGAAAAGGATCCGTACAGAGTTCCGATTTCGCCGCAAACGGCAAGGCTGCTAAGGCTTTTTTATTACTTTGATATCGGAAGGCTCGGCAGCGTCTCGTTAAAACAGGAAACCAAAAACGAAATTAAACGGGTCATTGATCTGTATTACGAGGAATATTCAGGACTTTATTTAAAGTCAAAACGGTTTTTAGATCAGATGGAAAGCATGAAGAACCTTTTGGATGAAAACAAAAGTTGACATTCTGCCCATCTTTTTATATGATCATTTATTATAAAATATGTTGCAGTGACAGAAAGAAGTACTTGCGTCCAACTCATACAAGCGACCTTAGGGCAGTGTAAGCTAAGGATGAGCGCGCAACGAAAGGCATTCTCGAGCAACCCTTTAAAAAGAGGCTGAGTGATTCACATCCTCAGCAACTAGGGTGGAACCGCGGGAGAACTCTCGTCCCTATGTTTGCGGCCGGCAAGCATAGAGACGGGAGTTTTTTGGTTGCCGCCGCACTTGTAAAAGAATGGAGAAAGTGGAGGTGCTTGAAATGAACATTCAAGATATGATTTTAACCTTGCAGAAGCACTGGTCGAATGAAGGCTGTGTGCTCATGCAGTCGTATGATGTGGAGAAAGGCGCAGGCACAATGAGCCCGTATACATTTTTACGAAGCATCGGGCCGGAACCGTGGAGAGTGGCTTACGTTGAGCCGTCCAGACGGCCTGCGGACGGACGGTACGGTGAAAACCCGAACAGGCTCTATCAGCATCATCAATTCCAAGTCATTATCAAGCCGTCGCCTGATAACATTCAAGAGCTTTACCTTGATTCATTGCGTGCGCTCGGCATTGACCCGCTTGAACATGATATCCGTTTCGTAGAAGACAACTGGGAAAACCCGTCTTTAGGCTGTGCAGGTCTCGGCTGGGAAGTATGGCTTGACGGGATGGAAATTACTCAGTTTACATACTTCCAGCAGGTGGGCGGAATTGAATGTAAACCGGTATCCGTTGAGATCACGTATGGTATTGAACGTCTCGCGTCATATATTCAGGATAAAGAAAACGTCTTTGATCTTGAATGGACGTCAGGATTTACTGTGAAAGATTTATTTATGATGGCTGAATATGAGCATTCCGTTTATACTTTTGAAACATCTGACGTGGATATGCTTTTCCATTTGTTCAGCACCTATGAAAAAGAAGCGATCAGACAAATGGATAACGGGCTCGTGCATCCGGCCTATGATTATGTGCTGAAATGCTCTCATACATTTAATCTGCTCGATGCAAAAGGCGCGATCTCGGTGACGGAGCGGACGGGTTATATCGGCCGTGTCCGCAACTTAGCGAGAAAAGTGGCAAAAACGTATTATGAAGAACGGGAAAAATTAGGGTTCCCAATGCTTAAAGAGGAGGGCTCTTCCCATGAGTAAACAAGACTTGCTTTTAGAGATCGGACTCGAGGAAATGCCGGCGCGGTTTTTACATGACAGCATGGTGCAGCTCGGTGAAAAGCTGACCGACTGGCTGGCTGAAAAAAATATCGCCCATGGCGAAGTGAAACTTTTTAATACGCCGAGACGTCTGGCAGTATATATAAAAGACGTAGCAGAAAAACAGGCTGATATTCAGGAAGAAGCAAAAGGCCCTGCGAAAAAAATCGCTCTGGATGCTGACGGAAACTGGACAAAAGCCGCTATCGGATTTTCAAAAGGCCAAGGCGCCGGAGTGGATGATCTGTATATAAAAGATGTAAACGGCACGGAATATGTCTTCGTTCAAAAATTCCAGGCGGGACAAGAGACGAAGACACTTTTACCGCAGCTGGAAAATTTGATTGCCGGAATGCATTTTCCGAAAAACATGCGCTGGGGCACGCAGGATCTGCGCTATATCCGTCCGATCAAATGGATTATCGCTCTCTTTGGGAAAGACGTCATTCCGTTTGAAATCACAAATGTCGAGACGGGCCGGAACACGCAGGGACACCGCTTTCTCGGCCAAGAAGTATCTGTTGATGCACCGTCATCATACGAAAAGCTGCTGAAAGAACAAAGCGTCATTGCTGACCCGAAAGAACGCAAACAAATGATCCAAAGCCAGCTGGACGCGCTTGCGGCCGAGAAGAAATGGAACATTCCGATCGATGAGGACCTGCTGAACGAAGTCAACCATCTGGTGGAATACCCGACGGCGCTTTACGGATCTTTTGAATCCGAGTTTCTTTCTATCCCTGAAGAAGTACTTGTAACAACAATGAAAGAGCATCAGCGCTACTTCCCGGTAAAAGATGAAAACGGGAATCTGCTGCCTCATTTTATTACGGTAAGAAACGGGAACAGCCATGCAATTGAAAATGTTGCTCGCGGAAACGAGAAAGTGCTGAGAGCAAGGCTTTCAGATGCTGCGTTCTTCTACAAAGAAGACCAAAAGCTGAACATTGATGAAAACGTGAAGAAACTGGAAAATATCGTTTTCCATGAAGAGCTCGGCTCCCTTGGAGATAAAGTAAGAAGAGTGGCCGCCATTGCGGGCAAACTTGCCGTCCGCCTGAAAGCGGATGAACAGACGCAAAACCTTGTGAAGCGCGCCGCAGAGATTTCTAAATTTGACCTGGTTACACATATGATCTATGAGTTCCCTGAGCTTCAGGGCGTGATGGGAGAAAAATATGCGCGCATGCTCGGTGAAGATGAAGCCGTCGCTGCCGCTGTCAATGAGCACTATATGCCGAGAGCGGCCGGGGGAGAAGTGCCTTCAACCTTCACCGGCGCGGTTGTAGCGTTAGCTGATAAACTGGACACGATTGCTTCCTTCTTCAGCATTGACGTGATTCCGACAGGTTCTCAGGACCCGTACGGATTGCGCCGTCAGGCAAGCGGCATCGTTTCCATTCTGATCGACCGCAACTGGGGCATTTCTTTTAAAGAGCTGCTGTCATTGACAGAAACGGAAAAAGAAAATGAGCTCCTCGATTTCTTTACACAGCGTCTGAAATACGTCTTAAACGCTGAAGACATCCGTCATGACGTTATCGAAGCCGTTCTGGACAGCACAGAGCTTGAGCCGTATGCAGCCGTTCATAAAGCAAGAGTGCTTGAGAAGCACCTCGGCACACCCGGATTTAAAGAAACGGCTGAATCACTCGGCCGGGTCATCTCCATCAGCAAAAAAGGCGAGAGCCGCGATATCAATCCGGATCTGTTTGAAAATGAACAGGAGAAAAAGCTGTTTGACGCTTATCAAAAAACAAAAGACAGTGTCGCGGAAAGCTTTGCCTCCAAAAACTATGAACAGGCGCTTGCCGTGCTCAGCGGATTAAAGGAGCCGATTGAAGACTACTTTAATCACACGATGGTAAATGCGGACGATGAAGCATTAAAAACCAACCGTTTAGCGCAAATGACCGCTCTTGCAGATGTAATCAAGTCTTTTGCTAATATGAATCATCTTATTGTAAAATAAAGAAAAAGACGGTTGCTGTGTGATCGGCAATCGTCTTTTCCCCTTTTACATAAACATCACAGAATGAAAACATAGATAAAGAAACCCTTCCATAAAGGTGGTGAGTACGATCGAATTAAATAAACGGCAAGAACAAATTTTACAGATTGTAAAGGAAAACGGCCCGATTACCGGAGAGCATATCGCAGAACAGCTCAATTTAACGAGGGCCACGCTGCGGCCGGACTTGGCCATACTCACCATGTCAGGCTTCTTAGAGGCCCGTCCGCGGGTCGGTTATTTTTATACGGGGAAAACGGGAAATCAGCTGCTTGCGGATAAACTGAAAAAGCTGCAAGTGAAAGATTTTCAATCGATCCCTGTTGTCATCAATGAGAATGTCTCGGTATACGATGCCATCTGCACCATGTTTTTAGAAGATGTCGGCACGTTATTTGTCGTAGATCGTGATGCTGTCTTAGTCGGTGTGCTGTCACGCAAAGATTTGCTGCGGGCGAGCATCGGCCAGCAGGAACTTGCCTCAATACCGGTTCATATTATCATGACAAGAATGCCGAATATCGCCGTCTGCCGGCGTGACGATTATGTGATGGACATCGCCAAGTATTTAATTGAAAAACAGATCGATGCCCTGCCCGTTATTAAAGATACGGATAAAGGCTTTGAGGTCATCGGCCGGTTTACCAAAACGAATATGACTAAGATACTTGTCAGTTTATCAGAAAATGAAATCATATAAGCTTGAAAACTAACGGGGGGATAACATGGACAATCGCATCATTTATGTAGTATCAGACTCAGTCGGAGAAACCGCCGAACTCGTTGTAAAAGCCTCGCTCAGCCAGTTTAACGGCTCAGCCGATGATACGCATATCAGAAGAATACCTTATGTGGAAGATATCGGCACCATTAATGAAGTCGTGTCTCTCGCCAAAGCGGACGGCGGCATTATTTGTTTTACGCTCGTTGTTCCTGAAATGCGCAAATACCTGGTTGAACAAGCGGAAAAAGCGAATGTGCTGTATTACGATATTATCGGTCCGCTCATCGATAAAATGGAATCGGCTTACGGTCTGACCGCTAAATATGAACCGGGCCGCGTCCGCCAGCTTGATGAAGATTATTTCAAAAAGGTCGAGGCGATCGAGTTTGCCGTCAAATATGACGATGGCAGAGATCCAAGAGGCATTTTAAAAGCCGATATCATCCTGCTCGGAGTATCCAGAACGTCTAAAACCCCATTATCACAATATCTTGCCCATAAGCGTCTGAAAGTGGCCAATGTGCCGATCGTTCCTGAGGTCGATCCGCCGGAAGAACTGTTCAGCGTTGATCCGAAAAAATGCATCGGCTTAAAAATCAGCCCTGATAAACTGAACCATATACGAAAAGAACGTTTAAAATCTCTCGGCTTAAATGACAAAGCCATTTACGCCAATATCAACAGAATTAAAGAAGAGCTGGAGTATTTTGAGAAAATCGTGGACCGGATCGGCTGCCAAGTCGTTGACGTTTCGAATAAAGCGGTCGAGGAAACAGCGAACATCATTCATCATCTCAAAACAAAGGGCCGATAACTCAGGACGCTTTATCCTGGGTTTTTGGGTATGCAAATAGGGAATAAACAAAAAGGATGGCATCTTTGCGAAGTTTGTATTATAATAAAAAATTGTGATAAAATGTTTATTTTTAGGTTTAAGCTTCGTGTGATACGAATAAACTATTATGGGTAAGATGTCAAGAATAACTCCCGGAAATTTTTCGACAAAGCTCAAAATAGATCCGCAGTCATGGAGCATATGCGATTTCGCTTGTTTTTATGCAGGAGATTGATGGAGGGATGGAGAATTAGTCTTCTAAATGAAAAAGAAAAGACGATTTTTGTCGATGCAGACGCATGCCCCGTAAAAGAGGAAATAATGCTCATTGCATCGCAATACAGCGTTCGGGTTATTTTCGTCGCATCATTTGAACACTACCAGCTTTCCAGAAGCAAAGACGAGAACTGGGTATACGTTGATCCTCATAAAGAAGCGGCAGACTTATATATCGCAAACCATGTGAGATCGGGAGACGTCGTAGTCACGCAGGATATCGGTTTAGCCTCTCTTTTGCTGAACAGAAATATTGCCGTCTTATCGGAAAGGGGCCGTTCTTATACTGAAGACACGATTGACTTCGCTCTGATGAGCCGTCATATGTCAGGCAAAATGAGAAGAAGCGGCATTCATTCCAAAGGACCTAAAAAATTAAATAAAGAAGATCGGAATCGATTTGTTACCCTGCTTAAAAAAATCCTGTCGAATGATGAAGGGATTTCAAATCAAAACATCGAATAATGTACGACGGAGTGTTATAAGATGGGAAACCGCATACCAGATGAAGTAGTTAATCAGGTGCAGCAGTCAGCAGACATTGTTGAAGTCATAGGTGATTATGTCCAATTGAAAAAGCAAGGCCGCAACTACTTTGGGCTCTGTCCGTTTCACGGGGAAAACACGCCCTCGTTTTCCGTCTCCAGCGATAAGCAGATCTTTCATTGCTTCGGATGCGGTGCGGGCGGGAACGTTTTCTCTTTCTTACGGCAGATGGAAGGTTATTCATTTACGGAAGCTGTTTCTCACCTTGCGGATAAATATCAGATTGATTTCCCTGATGATATAACGATTCACTCTGCATCCAGGCCGGAATCTTCCGGAGAGCAGAAGATGGCGGAAGCCCACGAGCTTCTGAAGAAATTTTACCATCATTTGCTAATAAATACAAAGGAAGGCCAGGAAGCGTTAGATTACCTTTTATCAAGGGGTTTTACGAAAGAGCTCATAGATGAGTTTGAAATCGGCTACGCGCTGGATTCCTGGGATTTCATGACGAAATTCTTGAAAAAGCGCGGTTTTGAGGAAGAACTGATGGAAAAAGCGGGTCTGCTGATCAGAAGGGAAGACGGCAGCGGGTATTTTGACCGTTTCAGAAACAGAATTATGTTTCCCATTCATGATCACCACGGAGCCGTGGCGGCTTTTTCAGGAAGGGCGCTCGGAAGCCAGCAGCCGAAATATATGAACAGCCCGGAAACGCCGCTGTTTCATAAATCTAAGCTGCTGTATAACTTTCATAAGGCGCGCCTGCCGATCAGGAAAGAGGAGAGAGCCGTTCTGTTTGAAGGCTTCGCTGACGTCATATCCGCCGTCAGCTCAGGCGTAAAAGAAAGTATCGCCACAATGGGGACGTCGCTCACCGAAGAACATGTGAAAATCCTCAGGAGAAATGTTCAGGAGGTCATTCTCTGCTACGATTCGGATAAAGCCGGGTACGAAGCTACGCTGAAAGCGGCCGGCCTGCTCCAGAAAGCCGATTGTAAGGTAAGAGTAAGCATGCTGCCTGACGGGCTTGATCCTGATGATTATATCAGAACCCGGGGCGGAGAAAAATTCCGGACCGATATCATTGATGCAAGCGTTACGGTCATGGCTTTTAAAATGCAGTATTTCCGCAAAGGGAAAAACTTATCTGACGAAGGAGACCGGCTCGCTTACATGAAAGAAGTGCTGAAAGAAATCAGCGCTCTTTCCGGGTCGCTTGAGCAGGAAATGTATGTGAAGCAGCTCGCCTCAGAATTTTCTCTTTCGGTAGAATCTTTGACTGAACAGCTTTCCATCTACGCCAGACAAAACGCCCCCGGCGACAAAAACGCCGAACCGCAGACAAGACGGGCCCGGGTGACGACAAAAGCGAAACGGCGCCGTCTCCGTCCCGCCTATGAGAACGCGGAAAGACTTCTGCTCGCTCATATGCTGAGAGACCGAAACGTCATAAAGAAAGTGATTGAGCGTGTCGGCTTTGAATTTAACATTGACGGACATCGTGCGCTGGCAGCATACCTGTACGCTATTTATGAAGAGGGCGCTGACATGACGCCGCAGCATCTTATGGCGAGAATGCAGGATGAGGAAATCAGCCAGCTGCTTTCAGATATAGGGATGCTCCAAGTAAACGAGGAGCTCTCAGAGGCCGAGTTATCCGATTACGTAAAAAAAGTGTTGGATCACCGAAAATGGTCAATGATAAAGGAAAAAGAAGCAGAAAGAGCGGATGCGGAGAGGCAGAAAGACTTCGTGAAAGCTGCGTCTCTGGCTCAAGAAATTGTTGCATTGAACCGATCATTAAAGTAACACCACAAAGAGGCTTGCGTTCTGATTGGCAATGATTCCTTGCGGAGGAGCAAATAGATCGCTTAACCTCATCATGAATTGTCATTTATTATCCGCAGCCCTGCATGCTGAAAAAGAGAGAAGGCTTCCGGGTCGGATAAGAAACATACCGCTTTTAGAATTCGTTGCAAGCTTTGGAAGGAGGGATCCATAATGGCTGATAAACAAACCCACGAAACAGAAACAGAACTTACATTAGACCAGGTAAAAGAGCAGCTTACTGAAACTGGAAAAAAACGTGGCGTTTTAACATATGAAGAAATTGCTGAACGCATGTCCAGCTTTGAAATTGAATCAGACCAAATGGATGAGTATTATGAATTTTTAGGAGAACAAGGTGTTGAATTAATTAGTGAAAATGAAGAAACGGAAGATCCTAATATTCAACAGCTTGCCAAAGCCGAAGAAGAATTTGACCTTAATGACCTCAGCGTACCGCCTGGCGTAAAGATCAATGATCCAGTCCGCATGTACCTTAAGGAAATCGGACGGGTAAATCTTCTTTCTGCTAAAGAAGAAATCACCTACGCTCAAAAAATTGAAGAGGGTGACGAGGAATCTAAACGCAGACTGGCTGAAGCAAACCTTCGTTTAGTTGTCAGCATTGCTAAACGGTATGTCGGCCGCGGCATGCTTTTCTTAGACTTGATCCAAGAAGGAAACATGGGTCTCATGAAAGCCGTCGAGAAGTTTGACTACCGTAAAGGATATAAATTCAGTACGTATGCGACTTGGTGGATCAGACAGGCGATTACACGCGCCATCGCTGACCAGGCGAGAACAATCCGTATCCCGGTTCACATGGTGGAAACCATCAACAAATTAATCCGGGTGCAGCGTCAGCTTCTTCAGGATCTTGGCAGAGAGCCGACACCGGAAGAGATTGCTGAAGACATGGATCTTACGCCTGAAAAAGTCCGTGAAATATTAAAAATTGCTCAAGAGCCTGTTTCTTTAGAAACGCCGATCGGTGAAGAGGACGACTCACATCTCGGTGATTTCATCGAAGACCAGGAAGCGACATCTCCGTCGGATCATGCGGCATATGAGCTTTTAAAAGAACAGCTGGAAGATGTGCTGGATACGTTGACAGATCGTGAAGAAAACGTGCTGCGTCTCCGTTTCGGTCTGGATGACGGACGCACAAGAACTTTGGAAGAAGTAGGCAAAGTGTTTGGAGTAACGAGAGAGCGTATTCGCCAAATTGAAGCAAAAGCGCTTCGCAAATTGAGACATCCGAGCAGAAGCAAACGTCTGAAGGATTTTCTCGAATAGAATGGAACGGGTCTTTTTGATCCGTTCTTTTTTATGTATAAGATATATGGATAATATACCTTTATTTTACTGGATAAGCATATGTTTTGCAAATGAGTTTGGAAAAAATGCGGCATGTCTGAAAGGGGGAAAATGAGATAAGTTTATTTATATTCTTTATTGTAAGCGTATACAATTCATTATACAATAGAATAAAGATAATTTTGTGATAAACAAAACAGTTATTTTTACTTTTTGTATAAATTGTGAAATCAATGAAATTGCTGAGTAAGACCATTTACTTTTTGTAAAAATAAGTTAGAATTAGAAGTGTTTACATAGGGGGAGAATGAAAAAGGGGGATGGAGATATGAAGTGGAATCCGCTGATTCCTTTTTTGCTCATTGCAGTGCTGGGAATAGGGCTGACTTTCTTTTTAGCTGTAAAAGGCAATGGAGATGCGCATCAGATCGCAAGCGGCGGTGAAAGCAAAAATGCCGAGAAGGAAACTGCAAACGCTTCACCTGAAGAGATTTATAAAGCGAACTGCATCACCTGTCACGGGGAAAACTATGAAGGTGTGTCAGGGCCGAACTTAAAAGGCGTCGGCAAAAGAAAAGATGTCGCTGAGATTAAAACAAAAATTGAAAAAGGCGGCAACGGGATGCCCGCGGGCCTTGTGCCGGCCGAAAAGCTGGATGACATGGCAAAATGGGTTTCTGACATTAAATAAAGCTTTACCGGTCCCTATATAAAAGACATATGAAAAACTCTATCCGCCGCTTGGATTCCGGGCGGTTTTTTTATATGATAGTAAAGGAAAAAGAACCTGAGAAAAGTTGTGATATTGTGAATGAAATGAAGTTATCTAAAAGATTGCAGTCTGTGGCGGAATATATCCCTCCGGGTGCCCTGGTTGCTGATATCGGGTCGGACCACGCGTATCTTCCTTGCTATGCCGTTTTGAATCATTTGGCAAGCCGGGCAATCGCCGGTGAAATTACAGACGGACCGTTTCTATCCGCCAAACAGCAGGTGGAAAAACTGGACTTAAGCACTCTTATCTCCGTAAGGAAAGGTGACGGGCTGAGCGTCCTTGAAAAAGGAGAAGCCGGCGCCATTACAATCGCTGGCATGGGCGGAGCGCTGATCGCTCATATTTTGGAGTCCGGAAAAACGAAATTGACGGGGCGTGAACGGCTGATTCTGCAGCCGAATATTCATGCCGTTCATATAAGAGAGTGGCTGTATCAGGAAGGCTATGAACTGATTGATGAAGTGATTCTCGAAGAAGACGGAAAGTGTTATGAAATCCTCGTTGCGGAAACTGGCGACCGTGATGCGCCGTATCGGGACGTGCCGATGGCTGCCGGAATGCTTGCGGGTCCGTTTTTATTAAAAGAGAGGAATGAAGTGTTTCTTCGGAAATGGAGCCAGGAACTTAAGCATACTGAACAAATTTATGAACAGATCAGCCGCAGCGCAAAGCATGAAAGTCATGAAAAATTAGCTGAATTGAAAGAGCGGATTTCTCTGCTGAAGGAGGTAATCGGACATGCCTAAACATGTAAACGGACAGGAAATCATCCAGCTGTTTGAACAATTTTCACCGAAGGCTTTTGCGGTGGAAGGAGATAAAATCGGCCTGCAGATCGGTACATTGAATAAGCCGGTGAAAAATGTCATGGTGACACTGGATGTTCTGGAACAAACGGTAGATGAAGCCATTGAGAAAAAAGTTGACTTAATTATCGCCCACCATCCGCCGATTTTTCGGCCGCTTAAACAGATCACCACTGATCAGCCTGGCGGAAGACTGATTGAGAAATGTATAAAGCATGATATTGCCGTATATGCGGCTCATACGAATCTTGATGTGGCGGACGGCGGTGTGAATGATCTGCTTGCCGAAGCTCTCGGCCTGACAGACACAGAAGTGCTTGTCCCGACATATTCGGACCCGCTGAAAAAGCTTGCCGTCTATGTTCCGAAAGACTATGAAGAAGCTGTAAGAACCGCACTTGGCAACGCCGGAGCGGGACATATCGGCAATTACAGCCATTGCGCGTTCTCCTCTGAGGGAATCGGCAGCTTTAAGCCGCTGGACGGGGCAGAACCGTTTATCGGACAGACGGGAGAACTGGAGCTCGTCCATGAAGTGAGACTTGAGACCGTTTTTCCGGCAAGTATGGAGAAAACCGTCGTAAAAGCGCTGAAAAAAAGCCATCCGTATGAAGAGGTGGCATATGATATTTATCCAGTGGAGCAGTCTCCGCTTGAAAAAGGGCTCGGCCGCATCGGAAAACTTCAGCAAGACATGACGCTTGAAGAGTTTGCGCTGTTTGTGAAAGAAAAGTTTGACGTTAACGGAGTCCGGATGGTCGGAGAGCGAAACAGCAAGGTGAAAAAAGTCGCGGTTCTTGGCGGTGACGGAAATAAATATATTTATCAGGCAAAGCGGAAGGGTGCAGATGTTTACGTGACGGGCGATCTTTATTTCCATGTAGCGCATGATGCGATGATGATGGGATTAAACGTCGTGGACCCGGGGCATTATGCTGAAAAGATCATGAGAAAAGGCACGGCTGAGAAGCTTACGGCAATGGCCGGGGAGAAAAACTATGATGTGCGCATTTTCGCTTCCGAAACAGATACAAACCCATTTACTTTCTTATAAAAAAACTGAGGCCCCGGGCCTCAGTTTTTTATTTTTACTTTCGGAAGGATTTTTTTAAGCGGCACACTGTGTTCAAGCTGCCATGTCGATTCATCGTTGTGGTCAAACTGCTCTAAAAAGCGGATGACTTCCTTTGTAATCGGTGTCGGTGTTGATGCGCCTGCGGTAACGGCGACGGTATTGACGTCTTTCAGCCATTCGAGCTTCAGTTCACTGATGTCTCCGATTCGGTAGGCTTTTGTTCCGGCGATTTCTTCTGACACTTGCGCCAGTCTGTTGGAGTTATTGCTTTTCGGATCACCGACAACAATGGTTAAGTCCGCTTTTTTTGCCTGCTCTGATACAGCTTCTTGACGAACCTGTGTGGCCAGGCAGATTTCCTGATGGTATTCCACGTACGGGTACTTTTCTTTGACTGATTCCATAATATCGTGGACGTCCCACTGGGACATTGTCGTTTGGTTTGTAACGATTAATTTCTCAGCCTGAATATCGAGATTTCTCACGTCTTCCTCTGTTTCAACGAGATGAACGATTTCAGGAGCGACGCCGACGGCTCCTTCAGGCTCGGGGTGGCCTTTTTTACCGATGTATATGACGTGATAACCTTCAGCTTTTACTTTTCGGATTAAGTCATGTGTTTTCGTGACGTCCGGGCATGTGGCGTCAATCGTAACAAGCCCTTTTTCCTCAGCGGCTTTTCTTACTTCCGGAGATACCCCGTGAGCCGTGAAAATAACGGTTCCTTTTTCCACCTGCTTTAAAATCTCCAGACGGTTTGTGCCGTCAAGCGTGTAAATGCCGTCTTCCTCAAACGCATCTGTGACATGCTTATTATGAACAATCATTCCGAGTATATATATAGGTCTTGGCAGTGTTTTATCGAGTGACGCGTTTTTGGCTATGACCATGGCATCAACAACGCCGTAACAGTAGCCGCGCGGCGATATTTTGATAACGTCCAATGTAGATGTCCTCCTATCAAAAGTGAGTGTAGAGGCAATATAAAAAGCCGTAGTTAAACGGCTCAAATCTTGCATTCTTCTGATCTCATTATAGCTAATCTTTCGTGAGATATCAAAGAATGTTAAATATATAATTTCGGCTTTGATCTGCCCGATGTTCTTTTTGGACGCGGCTGTTCCGCTGAGTCTGCCTGTGCGGCGTCTTTTTCTTTTGAAGCGGATGCTTTTTCAGACGTCTTCTTTGATGTTTTGGATGAGGCGTCTGATTTGTTTTCATCTTCTGTTTCATCTGTTTTTTCAGCTTCATCCTTTTTGTCCTGTTCGTCTGTTTCTTTCGTCTCGTCAGATTCATTCTCGTCATCACTGCTGCTTAATTGGCTGTAAAGCTTCATCATGGCGGGCAGACTCCGTACTAAAGGACCGTACTGCTGGATCATCGGCGTAACCTGCTGCGCCACGCCGAGCACCTTCTGAACGTTGCCGAGCATGCTCGACAGGGATGCCGGACTTGCCAGGTTCTGTATTCCCTGCAGTCCTGCACCTGCTCCTCCGCTGGCCGCCGCCGGTGCCGACGCGGCAGCGCTTCCTCCTCCTGAACCGGGTAAAAAACGGGAAAGCATACCTTTTAAGCCCCCTCCGCCGCCCGTGCCTGCGTTTCTCAGGCCCGCTCCGGCAATCTGCTGCTGAGGGAAAAGCTGCCGTCCCTGCTGCATCAGCTGCCGTCCCGGCAATGACGGTCTTCCTCCCATCATCATACGCGGATTCATAAACGGCCGGCCCTGCTGCGCCATATTTCTCATCGGCTGCTGTGGAAACATACTTGTACCTCCTTTCTGTCTCTCTGCTATTACAATATGCATCGGAGGGGGCATTTGCTTTTCTGTCTCGAAAACAGGATTCCCCCAAGACATGGTGTTTTTAAGTAAAATCGGTTATAATGTGATGATGGACACAGAATGTGCCGCTTTAAGGAGCTGGGAAAAATGAAAGAAACTAAATTTGATGGATACAACTTAAAACCGTTTATTATAGATGCAGTTCACCGCCTTGGTTTTTATGAACCGACAGATATTCAAAAGCGTCTGATACCTGCTGTACTGAAAAACGAAAGCGTGATCGGGCAGTCCCAGACGGGGACGGGGAAAACCCACGCCTATTTATTGCCAATTTTGAATCGGATTGATCCGGGTTCTGATACGGTACAGGCTGTTATTACGGCGCCGACGAGAGAGCTTGCCAATCAGATTCATCAGGAAGCGCTCAAAATCACACAGGGTGCGGAAGATGAGCCGATCCGGACAAAATGCTTCATCGGCGGGACGGACAAGCAAAAATCAATTGATAAGCTGAAAACACAGCCTCATCTCGTCGTCGGAACGCCGGGCCGGATCGCGGATCTGATTAAGGCGCAGGCATTGAACGTCTATAAAGCGCAGTCTCTCGTCATTGACGAAGCTGATCTGATGCTTGACATGGGCTTTTTAGAAGACGTTGATTACATCGGATCGCGTATGCCGGAAGAACTTCAGATGCTTGTGTTCTCAGCTACGATTCCGGAAAAGCTGAAGCCGTTTTTGAAAAAGTATATGGAAAATCCGAAGTACGCGCATGTTGAGCCGAAAAGAATCACAGCCGAAAAGATTGAACATGTTTTGGTTCCTTCTAAACAGCGTGATAAAGACAAACTGCTTTTTGATATGATGTCTCATCTGAACCCTTATCTGGGCATTGTGTTTGCAAATACGAAAAACACGGCTGACCATATTGCGAAATACCTGACTGAAAAGGGCATGAGGATCGGTCTTCTGCACGGGGGATTAACGCCGCGTGAGCGTAAGAAGGTAATGAAGCAGATTAATGATCTGGAATTCACTTATGTCATTGCGACAGACCTTGCGGCAAGAGGAATTGACATTAAAGGCGTAAGCCACGTCATCAACTATGAGCTTCCGGACGATCTGGATTTTTATGTTCACCGCGTCGGGAGAACCGCACGCGCGGGTTCATCAGGCCAAGCACTGACCATTTATGAGCTTTCTGACGAAGATGCGCTCGTAAGACTCGAAAAGATGGGCATTGTGTTTGACTATGCGGAGCTTGTAAACGGCGAATGGAAGAAAGGCGATGACCGCCACCGCCGCAAAAAACGCAAAAAATCGGAGAATGAGGCCGACCAAATGGCGAAGCGCCTCGTGAAAAAACCGAAAAAAGTGAAGCCGGGCTATAAAAAGAAAATGAGCTACGAAATGGAAAAGATAAAGAGAAAGCAGAGAAGAAACAAATCTAACAAAGGAAAGTAGGGGAATCGGGTTGCTGAAAATAGGTTCACACGTCTCAATGAGCGGAAAACATATGCTCCTTGCCGCAAGCAAGGAAGCTGTTTCGTACGGGGCGAATACATTTATGATCTATACGGGCGCTCCCCAAAACACGCGCCGCAAAAAAATTGAAGACTTGAATATCGAAGCGGGACGCGCCCATATGAAGGAAAACGGCATCGACGAGATTGTCGTGCATGCGCCGTACATTATTAACATCGGAAATACGACAAATCCGGCAACGTTTGAGCTGGGCGTTGATTTTCTGCGTTCTGAAATTGAAAGAACGGCAGCGATCGGCGCGAAACAGATCGTGCTTCATCCAGGAGCGCATGTCGGAGCCGGGGCTGAGACGGGCATCAAAAAAATTATTGATGGTTTAAACGAAGTGATTGTTCCCGAGCAAAACGTGCAGATTGCGCTGGAAACAATGGCGGGCAAAGGATCAGAATGCGGGAGAAGCTTTGAAGAGCTGGCCGAGATCATTGCGGGAGTCACGCATAATGAACATCTATCCGTCTGCTTTGACACTTGCCACACCCATGACGCCGGGTATGATGTCGCTAATGATTTTGACGGTGTTCTTAACGAGTTTGATAAAATCGTCGGCATCGATCGGATAAAAGTCCTTCATGTGAATGACAGTAAAAATATCAAAGGCGCCCGGAAAGACCGCCATGAAAATATCGGGTTCGGAGAGATCGGTTTTGACGCTCTGCAGTACATCGTTCATCACGAGCAGCTTGCCGATATTCCGAAAATCCTCGAAACACCGTATGTAGGCGAAGACAAGAAAAATAAGAAGCCGCCGTACCGTTTTGAAATCGAAATGCTGAAAGAAAAGCAGTTTGATAAGGAGCTTCTTGAAAAAATATCAGCTCAATAAGAAAGGAGGGGCGGGTGTCCCTCCTTTTTTACCCTGAGAATTGATTGAAAAGTTCGTCAACTTTTCGCGCCGTTTCTTTTGAAGTTATCGTTTCCACTTTTTTCAGCAGCCGCAGCCGCTCCTGTTCATCAAAAATATTGATGTTTTTTCCGTGCATCAGAGCCGCTACCTCAGCCGCTTGACTTCTTGTAATGCTGATCCCGTATTGCTTGGAATATTTCAGCAGATCGTCCGCAGTGACTTGATTGAGCCGCTGCAAAATAATTCTTTGTATTAAAATCATCGATACTTTCACCTCTTTAGACATAATGTATTGAGCAGATCATTAAAATGTTACAGCTTTTAATGGTAAAATAAAGTTGCTTACTGTTTAAAATAGTTATTATAGGAAAGGAGATTTTATGACCCCAAATAAACAGCATAAAAGAGAATCATTTTTACACTTTATCTTCAGGGTCATTATGATTCTGATCGGGGCGGGTTCAGCCGCCGTAAGTATTGAATTGTTTCTGGTCCCTAATAATTTTATCGACGGAGGCATTATCGGTGTTTCATTAATTTTAGACCACCTCTTTATGTCCAATCCCCTCCTCAATTTTGCCTTATTCGTTGTGTTACTCAACATTCCATTTATGATTTTCGGATATAAATATATCGGAAAAACATTTCTCATCTCTACTGTTATCGGAATCGTCGGTTTAGCGCTGATTGAATCCTCATTGCACCATGTGGAGGCCATTACGACCCAGCCTATTTTGGCGACGGTATTCGGGGGGCTTTTGCTCGGTTTCGGGGTAGGCCTTGTCATCCGAAACGGAGGCTCGATGGACGGTACTGAAATCCTCGGTATCCTTCTCACGAAAAAGCTGCCCTTTTCAGTCGGGGAATTCGTTATGCTCATCAATGTGTTTATTTTCATTTGGGCCGGTTTTGTGTTCGGTCCGGAGCAGGCAATGTATTCTTTCATGACTTATTATATTGCCATGAAAACGATTGACGCGGTCATCCAGGGGCTTGATGAAACAAAAGCGGTCATTATTGTTGCAGAGCAATATGCTGAGATCTCAGATGCAATATTGCACCGGCTTGGACGGGGAACCACCAAGCTTCAGGGAAAAGGCGGATATACGGATGAAACCAAAGAAGTCATTTACGCGGTCGTGACAAGGCTTGAAGTGACTAAATTGAAATCCATTGTGTTTGAAATTGATAAAAACGCCTTTATTACGATCATGAATACCCATGAAACGAGGGGCGGTAAGTTCAAAACCGCGATTCACTAGGCTTTCATTTACTTTTCATCATTTTATAGGTATAATTTGATACATCATAAGAAAATGGCCTGCTGTTCAGACAGCTGCCATTTTCTTTTTGGAGCGATACCGTGTTGTAAAGGGGAGGTCCTCATGAACGTACAAGAAGCGTTGAACCTGCTGAAAGAAAAAGGGTATAAATATACGAGTAAGCGAGAAGACATGCTGCAGCTTTTTGCTGATTCTGATAAATATCTGACCGCCAAAAACGTGCTTGCCGCATTAAATGACGACTATCCGGGTCTGAGCTTTGATACCATATACAGAAATCTTTCGTTATATGAAGAACTCGGCATTTTGGAAACGACGGAGCTTTCCGGAGAAAAACTGTTCCGTTTTACATGCTCTTATACCCATCATCATCACCATTTTATCTGTTTAACCTGCGGGAAAACGAAGGAAATTGAGTCCTGTCCGATGGATAAGCTGCACGATGATTTGGAAGGGTATGAAATCAGCGGCCATAAGTTTGAAATTTACGGCACCTGTCCGGCGTGCCGATAAAAAACCTCCTGCTTATACAGGAGGTTTTTTTCAGCTTTTAACATGCTGAAAGCTGTGTTTGTTTTTATTAATCCAGGCGACGGCTTCAAGCCAATTCTGCACCCTGATAATATTGGAATCGATGGGGAGCTGATTATATGGGGAGTTAAAAAGGATAACCGGAATGCCTGCTTCTTTTGCGATCATTGTCGCATTGCCGTGGTGATCTTCGAAAAATAAATCAATGCCGTGTTTTTTGACGGCTTCCACTTTGTGATGGCCTCCGACAAGCTCAATGTGATCGTAATGAATGTCCCGGTTTGCAAACCAGTCCAGTGTAACATCTTCTAAGTGGCCGCGTCTTGCCGTAATGTAGATCAGACGGTGCTCTTCTTTCAGTCCGTCCAGTGCCTGCTTGGCAAATTCCGCGAGCTTCGCTTCTTTATATATGGCTGCTTCATGAACGTTCATCCATTCCCAAAATTCCTCGTCTGTAATGTTCAAAAGCTTCGTCAGATCATAATCAGTCATATCATCCAAGGTAATGGAAAGATGAAATGAGCGGTTTAAATAAGGGACAAATGTATCCTGTGCCGTAACTGTGCCGTCAATATCTATACCTAACCGTAACATGTCCACACTCCTATAAATTCATCCCTTCAAGTGTAACATAAACAATTAACAATACCAGAAAAGTTTAGCAAACATGAATCCGTAAAAAACGCGGAAACTAAAAAAGCTCCTTTCATAAAAGAAAAAGGGGGAATTGAAGGTGGCATACGATTACGAAAATCGAAAAGGCAACGACTACTATGTGGATCATGGATCGGAAGGAACCGATATCACGCGTGATGTTTATTCAGAAGAAACAGCGGCCGAAATTTCAGAGCCATATCGTGCTTCTGACCGGGCAGCAGACCGTGATGATAATCGGGACGGAGTAAGTGAAGGCCGGGGGATAGGGTATGCAGCATTGGCTATTTCTATCATTTCCCTGTTTGTGCTCCCTGTTTTATTAGGGGCATGCGGCATTATCGTCGGCTATATCGCCAGAAGAAGAGGAGCAGGCGCTTTAGGCGGATGGGCGATGGGAATCGGTATTGTTTCCCTTGTGCTCGGCATCTTCATTACACCGTTTTTTTAACACAACGCAAAAAAAGCTTGGCGGAATATCCGTCAAGCTTTTTGTGTTTCTTGTTCTGCTTTTGCTTTTTCCGCTTCAAGCTTTGCGTAGTGTTCTTCTGCCAGCTTGTCGATTTCTTTTTTCAGCTCTTCGACCATGGTTTCTTCAGGGACTTTGCGGACGATTTGGCCTTTGCGGAAAAGAAGTCCTTCGCCGCGCGCGCCGGCAATCCCGATATCAGCTTCTCTTGCTTCGCCCGGTCCGTTAACGGCACATCCGAGAACGGCTACTTTAATCGGCGCTTTGACTTTAGAAATGTATTCTTCCACTTCATTTGCGATGCTGATGAGATCAATTTCGATCCGTCCGCATGTCGGGCATGAAATAAGCGTAGCCGCGTTTGAAGCAAGACCGAATGATTTCAGCAGTTCTCTGGCTACTTTTACTTCTTCAACCGGGTCGGCGCTCAGAGAGATCCGGAGCGTGTTTCCGATTCCTTTGCTTAAAATCGCTCCGAGTCCGGCCGCGCTTTTTACCGTTCCGGCAAACAGCGTGCCCGATTCTGTAATTCCGAGGTGGAGCGGATAATCAAATGCTTTTGATGCTTTTTCGTATGCTTCTATGGCTAGATTGACGTCAGACGCTTTCATGCTGACGATGATGTCGTGAAAGTCAAGGTCTTCCAGGATTTTGATATGATGAAGCGCACTCTCAACCATTCCGTCAGCAGTCGGATAGCCGTATTTTTCTAAAATGCGTTTTTCCAAAGAACCCGCGTTTACGCCGATCCGGATCGGAATTCCTTTTTCTTTCGCTGCTTTTACGACGGCTTCCACTTTTTCGCGGCGGCCGATGTTTCCCGGGTTGATTCTGATTTTGTCGGCCCCGCCCTCAATTGCTTTTAATGCAAGCTTGTAGTCAAAATGAATATCGACAACGAGAGGGATGGAAATTTGTTTTTTGATGTCGGCAATCGCGTTAGCGGCGCGTTCGTCCGGACATGCCACCCGGACAATTTGGCAGCCGGCTTCGGCTAAACGGTTGATTTCCGCAACTGTTGCTTCTACGTCGTGTGTTTTGGTCGTCGTCATACTCTGAATGACGACTTCGTTATTTCCGCCTATTGTTAAAGGTCCCACTTTGACGGGACGCGTTTTTGTACGATGTGTGATTTCACTCACTTGTCAATCGCTCCTTAATTGTAGTTACCGCTTTTGCAGGCTGAGCCTTTTACATGTCAGGCAACTTCTATTTACATGTTATATTGTAACAGTGTATTTGCCGAACTGACAAGAAATTAACGTTTAATTGCGGTAGACGGGGAATTTATAAGCGGTGCCTGCCTGAATGGCATTTGCTTTTACATTCGGATTCAGCGCTTCAAAATCTTGTGCAATATCATCTGGCGCTTTATGTGCGCCGACTATCGACATCACCGTATCGCCTTTTTTGACCGTAACCGTTCTGTATGAAGATTCCTGTCGGGCTGGCTGTGCCGCCGCTGCGTATGCTGGAAGGTCTTGAGAAGGGATCGTGCCGATTTTAAGATCGTAAAAGATAATGAATATCACAAATAAACTGCCGAATACAAAAGTAAGCCGCTTCATTCCAACCGCCTCCCGCATACATTTTTACTTCATTGTATGCTTGTCCCATTTTGTTCATGACAAAAAAGAAGACCGCCGGGGGCAGTCTTTGTTACACAGCTGTTTTACTTCGCGGTATCTCTTTTAAGACGAGGAAAAGGATGATAAAGTTTACAAACCAATTCACTAAAAATTCACTCGGCACCGTAATAACAAGCGCGCGCATGATCGTAAAGAATATGGTCGAAAGTGTAATGGAATAAGCCGAAAGCTTCCAGAGCTGCTGGTAATTCAATGTCTTTCTTTGCGCATTTTTCAATATCAGGCCGATGACGGCGAGAAATGATACTTCAATGAATTTTCCGGCCGCTGTCATGATGAACAGCAAAATGGACAGGACAGTGACGATCATTGTTTTATTTTGGTTTAATGCTGATATGATTTCTTTTTTTGTGATATCAGCTGGCATCAGCGAATAATTCATTTCTGTCGCCTGTCCGTCTACAGCAAGCACCATTTTATTTTTCAAAATGCCGATCGCATTTTGTTTCGCCGCTATTTGTTTCGCGCCGTAAGCATCTGTCGGATCAAACACGATGACGAACCCGTTCGCTTCCGTTTCCTTAGAGGCGGATGCTTTCGTCTGCAATTCTCCGTTTGAAATGCTGAAATCAGGGAAATCTTTCTTTAACACGGTTTTGAAACCGTTCATTGAGTTTACGGTGCCTGAGGAAAGGTAATAAGCGCTTGGCAGCGTAAAAAGGACAGACAGCAAAAATACATAAAGGATCGCTTTTCCTATCCCCTGAAAACGTGTTTTTGCAATATCCGCCGGAGAGTATGTACTTTTCAATAAAGCCGTAAATATGTTCAACATCTTCACTTCCTAGCCTAAACTGGTATATGTTGCTTATTGTATCGTTCACAGGGGATGAACACAAGTGAGAGTATTTAAAGCGGTGATAAGGAATCATACATAATAAGATAAAGCGGGAAGCGGTGATCGCCCGCAAAACAAAGGAGGGTGTTTTTTTCATGAGTGTTTTGTATTGGCTGATTATCATTGCGGTCTTCGTCATTGCTTTTATCGGGCTTGTATATCCGGTGATTCCAAGCGTTATTTTTATTGTGGCCGGTTTTCTTCTCTACGGATTTTTGTTTTCCTTCAGTCCTTATTCTTACCTGTTTTGGCTCATTGAGGCGGTATTTGCGGCCGTTTTATTCGCAGCTGACTATGTGTCAAATTTACTTGGCGTTAAAAGGTACGGAGGAAGCAGGGCGGCAATCTGGGGAAGCACGATCGGATTATTGATCGGACCCTTCGTTATTCCCGTGGCAGGCATTATATTAGGCCCGTTTATCGGTGCTCTCTGCGCTGAGGTGTTTGTTCATCAAAAGGATATCAAGTCCGCGGCAAAAGTGGGGCTCGGCTCGTTAATCGGCTTTTTAACAAGCGTGGCGGCAAAAGGCGTCATTCAGCTCTTTATGATCGGGTATTTCTTATGGACGGTGCTTTAGAAAGGTTTAATTTCGGCCGTGAACGGATAAAGTGTAATATGTCTGCTGGAATCGCCGGATTGTGAGCTTTTTCATTGATTACCACGCTTTCTTTTGTTACATTGAGATTAGAAAAGTTCGCGTTAAGCGGCATTTCAGTACATATATTTAAAGGAGGAAAAAATTATGGCTTACAAACTTCCAGAATTGCCTTACGCTTATGATGCTTTAGAACCTCATATCGATAAGGAAACGATGACGATTCACCATACGAAGCACCATAACACATACGTGACAAACCTCAACAAAGCGATCGAAGGATCAGCGCTTGCAGAGAAATCTGTAGATGAGCTTGTTGCTGATTTGAACGCAGTGCCGGAGGACATCCGCACGGCAGTCCGCAACAATGGCGGCGGACATGCAAACCACTCTTTATTCTGGACTCTTTTATCTCCGAACGGCGGAGGCGAACCGACTGGTGAGCTTGCTGAAGAGATCAAAAGCACGTTCGGAAGCTTCGATCAATTTAAAGAAAAATTCGCCGCAGCAGCTGCAGGCCGTTTCGGTTCAGGCTGGGCTTGGCTCGTTGTAAACAACGGCAAACTTGAAATTACAAGCACGCCAAACCAAGATTCACCGCTTTCAGAAGGTAAAACACCTGTTCTCGGTCTTGATGTTTGGGAGCACGCGTACTACCTGAACTACCAAAACCGCCGTCCTGATTACATTTCAGCTTTCTGGAATGTTGTGAACTGGGATGAAGTTGCCCGTCTTTACAGCGAAGCAAAATAATTGAGTTGAATGATCACAAGGTCTCCCGCGGGAGGCCTTGTTTTTTTATTGACTTTGATTCCTTTTACATATCTCAGTTTGAGTGAGACAAACTAATGTGTAGTAAAGGGGAGTCAATGATGAGCAAAATAAAAAAAATTATCGGCGACATCGAAATAAATAAAGGGCTGCTGCTGTTATTGACGATTGGCGGCCTTTACTCATTGGGCATCGCGCTGTCAAATACATTTGTCAACGTGTATTTGTGGAAGCAGTCGGGAAAATTTATTGATTTGGCCATATACAATTTGTCGGTCGTAACGATGCAGCCGGTTACCTTTCTGCTGGCGGGCCGGCTGGCTAAAAAAATTGACAGGGTGTTTATTCTAAGGTTCGGCGTTATCTTTTTGGCCGCTTTTTATTTAAGTGTGCTGCTTGCCGGAGAAACTGCGGCTTCCCGTCTCGTTTTGATAGGGGCCGTGCTCGGAGTTGGATACGGCTTTTACTGGCTGGCTTTTAATGTGCTGACTTTCGAAATCACGGAACCGGAAACGAGAGATTTTTTTAACGGGTTTTTAGGCATTTTGTCTTCATCGGCGGGCATGATCGGTCCAATTGTGGCCGGATATGTCATTTCAAGACTTGAAAACAATACGGGTTATACAATCATTTTCAGCCTGTCGCTCGGCTTATTTGCCCTTGCCGTGGTCATGAGCTTTTTTCTGAAGCGGAGGGAGTCGAAAGGCCGGTTTATGCTGAAAAAAGTTTTTGATGAGCGCCACACGAATCTGAATTGGCGCCGGATTACCAACGCGCACTTTTTTCAAGGCTTGAGAGAAGGGATTTTTGTTTTTTTAATCAGCGTATTTGTATTCATTGCGACAAACAGTGAGCTGGCGCTCGGAACATTCGGTCTCGTCAATTCCGCGGTTTCTTTTTTTGCCTATTATTTTGCATCAAGGCTCATCAAAAAAAGAGCGCGGAAAAAGGCGATTCTTATCGGCGGATTGATCTTGTACGGCGCCCTGTTTCTCATCATTTTTAAAATGAGCTTCACGACGCTCCTTTTGTACGGAGTGTTTATTGCGATCGGCTATCCAGTTCTTCTCGTGCCGTATGTCTCGCTTACATACGATGTGATAGGCCGGGCGCGGCTTGCCAGAAAAGCCAGAATTGAATACATTGTGCTCAGGGAGTTATTTTTAAATGCGGGCCGGATCGTTTCCATCCTTTGTTTCCTTGTCATCGTTACATTGTTCAAGGAAAAAGTGGGAATACCGGCGGCGCTCGTGCTGCTCGGAGCCGGGCATCCGCTGATTTATTACTTTATAAAAGACATCAAACTGGATACGGAAACTTCTGATGAAACAGTAGAAGAAGACCGACAAAAACAGGCGGCGGAACCGAATTTTATAAAAGGAGAAAGATAAAAGGGTTATCTGTAGAAAAATATCGAAAAAACCTTTAGAATGAAAAATGGCACCTGAACAGAAGGTGTCATTTCTTTCTGTAAATAAGAAAAGGTGATGTCATGAGGAGAAATAAAAAGAAAATAGCTGTAAACAAAGAAAAGAAAAAATCACTGCCGATCCGGCTTAATTTTTTGTTTTTGGCCGCGTTTCTTATTTTCACTTGGATTATCGTCGAGCTTGGCATCAAGCAGATCGTTCAGGGTGATGATTATAAAAACGCCGCTAATAAGCAGGAGGAGTCTGATGTCAGCACGGCGGTTCCGAGAGGGAAAATATACGACCGGAACCTAAATCCCATCGTAACGAATAAAGCATTAAATGCGATTACATATACACGTTCAGCCTCAACCACCCAGGCGCAGCGTTTGAAAATCGCAAAAAAACTGTCGGGTATGATTAAGGTAAGCACCAAAAAGGTGACTGAGCGGGATAAAAAAGACTATTGGATGTTAACGAGGCCTGATGAAGCGAAAAAACTGATTACGGCCGAAGAAAAGCAAAAAGCTGAAGACAAAAAACTGTCTGACGATGATTTATATCAGCTTCAGCTGAAACGTATCACAGACAAACAGCTGAATGAGCTCACTTCAAAAGATATGCAGATCCTTGCGATCAAAAGGCAGATGGATTCAGGCTACTCACTGACGCCTCAATACATCAAAAATGAAGGGGTGTCGGCAAAAGAAATGGCCGTCGTCAGCGAACATTTGGATGAACTGCCGGGAGTTGACGTGACGTCTGACTGGGAACGGTCTTATCCAAATAAAGGGTTGTTAAAATCAGTTCTCGGCAGTGTCTCGAGCTCCAATGAGGGACTCCCTTCAAATCTTCTTGAGCATTATTTGTCACTCGGCTACAGCAGGAATGACAGAGTAGGAAAAAGTTATTTAGAGTATCAATATGAAAATCTGCTGCAGGGCCAAAAAGAGAAAGTGAGAAATGTGACAGATTCCTCTGGAAACGTAACAGATACAGAAACGGTTTCAAAAGGTAAAGCCGGGGATGATTTAGTGCTCACTATAGATACCGAATTGCAAAAAGACGTTGAAAAAATTATTGAGAAAAATTTAAGGGCTGCAAAGGCAAGACCGAGTACACAGTTGCTTGACAGAGCATTTGTCGTAATGATGGATCCCCGTAATGGAGAAGTGCTTACAATGGCGGGTAAACAGATTAAACAAGCAGGCGGCAAATATAAAATTGATGATTATGCACTAGGAACAATGACTTCCTCTTATAACATGGGCTCAGCTGTAAAAGGGGCAACATTGTTAACAGGTTATCAAACAGGTGCTATTAAAATCGGAAATATATTTACGGATGAAGTTTTAAATATTAAAGGCTCCCCTCCTAAAAAATCGGTAAGTGTAATGGGGCCGATAAATGATTTAACTGCACTTGAGCGTTCATCTAACGTTTATATGTTCAAAACTGCGATTGCAATTGGTAAGGGTAAATATATATCAGGACATTCACTTCCGCTTGATTACAGCGCATTTGATAAATTTCGTTATTACTTCAGTGAATTCGGTTTAGGGGTAAAAACAGGAATTGATCTGCCTAACGAAGCTACAGGATATGTGGGAACTAAAAGACAGTCAGGTTTCTTACTTGATTTTGCGATTGGCCAATATGACACATACACTCCGCTTCAAATGGCTCAGTATGTATCGACCATTGCTAATGGCGGCTATCGTATGAAGCCCCAAGTCGTGAAAGAAGTAAGAAAACCTTCAAAAAAAGGTATCGGGGCAGTCGTTGAATCTGTTAATCCGGAAGTGATGAACCGTCTTGATATGACGGAAAATGAAATTAAACGTGTTCAACAAGGTTTTAAACTTGTTATGAATGGAGCTCAAGGGACTGCGAGAGCAAATTTTGCTAATAAAAGTTATCACCCAGCCGGTAAAACTGGAACAGCACAAGCTTTCTATGATGGACCTATAAAATCAAGAACTGGTGCTTCTACTTATAACACAACTTTGGTGGCTTATGCTCCTGCAGATCATCCTGAAGTTGCTATTTCGGTAGTGGTTCCATGGGCTTATGAAAATTACAATGATAGGTATTCAATAACTAATGACATCGGGGAAGCAGCTCTGGACAAATACTTTGAGCTGAAAAAGAAGCAAGAAGATAATAATACGAAGCAGAAAAACGAAGATAAAATTCAGGAAGACGCTGAAAACGGCAATACAAACAACTAATAGAAAAACGCTCACAATCTGTGAGCGTTTTTTTTATACAAAAAAACATCCGGATTTACAAAACCTTAACACTTGATTTATACGCATTTTACAAGAACCCTTTACTCTAGACCTGTAGGACAAATTACACATTAAATGCAGGGGGAATTCAGGAAATGAAAAAAAACAAATGGATGCTTATGCTTCTGATGGCTGCTGTTATGATTGTTGCTGCAGCATGCGGAAATGCAAAGGAAAGCGGCAAGACAGACAGTCAATCTGCAAGTGAGGATAAAAAAGCATCAGGTTCTTTAACCATTTCTGGTTCATCAGCCATGCAGCCGTTAGTACTGGCAGCGGCGGAAAAGTTTATGGAAAAACATCCGGATGCTGATGTGCAGGTGCAAGCGGGAGGTTCAGGAACAGGTCTTTCGCAAGTGTCTGAAGGGGCAGTGCAAATCGGCAACTCAGATGTCTTTGCTGAAGAAAAAGAAGGCATTGATGCGAAAGCCCTAAAAGACCACCGAGTAGCGGTAGTGGCGATGGCGGCTGCGGTTAACCCCGGTGCGGGCGTAAAGGATATAACCAAAAAACAGCTGACAGACGTCTTTACAGGCAAAATTAAAAACTGGAAAGAGCTTGGCGGTAAAGATCAAAAAATTACACTTGTGAACCGTCCTGATTCATCAGGAACGCGCGCTACGTTCGTCAAATATGCTCTTGACGGAGCAGAGCCTGCAGAGGGCATCACAGAGGATTCCTCCAATACAGTCAAAAAAATCATTGCGGAAACGCCGGGAGCAATCGGTTATCTGGCATTCTCTTATATAAACGATGACAAAGTAACGCCTTTATCGATCGGAGGCATCAAACCGGAAGAGAAAAACGTCGTCACAGGCGAGTATCCGATTTGGGCTTACGAGCACTCTTATACGAAAGGTGAAGCGTCAGGCCTTACAAAAACGTTTCTTGACTATATGAACAGCGATGAAGTACAGAAAAGTATCGTAAAAGATCAAGGCTACATTCCGATCTCTGATATGAAAGTCACACGTGACGCAAACGGCAAGCAAAGCTGAGGGGAGGGCGGGCTCCCCGCCTCTTCTTCCTTATAGGAGTGTAAACAAATGATAAATCACAGAGAAAAAGAGTCTGTAAGCGAACGCTTAATAAGCTCAAAACAAAACAGGCAAATGGATGAAGTCCGCGGAAGGGTGATTGTGTCTGTGTGTGCCGCGATTATCATTGCGGCATCAGCGGCGATCACAATTTTTCTCGGCATAAAGGGGCTGCAATCTTTTTTTGTAAATGGTGTAAGCCCGATTGAGTTCTTAACAAGTCTGAATTGGAATCCAACCCAGGCAAAACCTGAGTTCGGCGCGCTGCCTTTTATTTTCGGATCATTTGCGGTCACGGTTCTGTCGGCTCTGATCGCAGCGCCCCTCGGTATTGCGGGTGCCGTGTTTATGACGGAAATTGCGCCGACTTGGGGAAAAAAAGTGCTGCAGCCGGTAATTGAGCTGCTTGTCGGCATTCCGTCCGTCGTTTATGGATTCATAGGTCTTACAGTATTGGTTCCGTTTATCGGCTCTTTTAAATCAAGCGGAACGGGTCACAGCCTTCTGGCGGGGACGATCGTGCTCTCGGTAATGATTCTGCCGACTGTTACATCGATTTCCGCTGATGCGCTTGCATCACTTCCGAAACACCTTCGCGACGGTTCATATGCGCTTGGTGCGACGAGGTGGCAGACAATCAGAAAGGTGCTTATCCCGGCGGCGTTTCCGACATTGCTGACCGCTGTCGTGCTCGGGATGGCAAGAGCGTTCGGAGAAGCACTCGCCGTACAGATGGTTATCGGAAATACAAAGCTTCTGCCTGAAAGCCTGCTTGATACGGCGGGAACATTAACGACGATTATTACGTTAAACATGGGCCATACCACATACGGCAGTATTGAAAATAATACGTTATGGTCTATGGGGCTCGTTCTTCTCATCATGTCGTTTCTGTTTATATTGCTCATACGCTACTTGTCGTCTAGGAGGAAAGTGTAATGAACCGGAAAATAACGGATAAATTGGCCACCGGTGTATTCGGGTTATGCGCCGCTGTAATCGCGGCGATTTTGGCAGGATTGTTTTTGTACATTCTTATTCACGGCGTCTCTGAAATCTCCTTGCATTTTCTTACGTCAAAATCGAGCGCCATTGCGTCAGGCGGCGGAATACGGGATCAGCTTTTTAACTCCTTTTACATTCTGTTTATCACCATGCTGATCACGATACCGCTTGGTGTGGGGGGCGGCGTCTTTATGGCTGAATATGCGCCCCAAAATAAAATCACTGATTTTATCAGAACGTGTATTGAGGTGCTTTCTTCGCTTCCGTCCATTGTCATCGGGATGTTCGGCATGCTGATGTTTGTAAACCTGACCGGATGGGGTTACACGATTATCGGAGGCGCGCTCGCATTAACGGTTTTTAACCTTCCCGTTATGGTCCGGGTGACGGAAGGCGCGCTCACTGCAGTTCCTAAGGAGCTGAAAGAAGCTTCTCTCGCTTTAGGCGTATCGAGATGGCATACCGTCAAAACGGTGCTGGTTCCGAGTGCGATTCCTTCGATTTTAACCGGAGCCATTCTCGCATCAGGAAGAGTATTCGGAGAAGCGGCCGCATTGTTATTTACAGCGGGACTGACAACGCCGCGGCTGAATTTTACGGATTTGAACCCGTTTTCTGAATCATCTCCTTTCAACATTTTCAGGCCGGCTGAGACGCTGGCGGTTCATATATGGAGTGTCAATACGCAGGGAATCATCCCTGACGCCGAAGCGATTGCAAACGGCGGCTCGGCGGTGCTGGTGATTTCGGTGCTCTTGTTTAACCTTTGTGCAAGATGGCTCGGATCTGTCATTTATAAAAAGCTTACGGCAAATTAATCGGAAAGAGGCGAAAACATGATTGATCACATCATCAGGGAACATGCGGAACAGACAAAGCGTTCGCCGGAGTCTTCAATTTTGGAAGTGAAGCATTTATCAATTTATTACGGTGACAAACAAGCGGTTAAAGATGTGAACATGAATATTGAAAAACATGCGGTGACGGCTCTGATCGGTCCGTCCGGCTGCGGGAAATCAACATTTTTGAGACAGATTAACAGAATGAACGATGCCATCCCTTTTGCAAGAAGCGAGGGAGAGATCCTTTATGAAGGGCTGAATATTTTGGGGGAAGCGATTAATGTCGTGTCTCTCAGACGGGAGATCGGTATGGTGTTTCAAAAACCGAATCCGTTCCCGAAATCCATTTACAATAACATCACACATGCGCTGAAGTATGCGGGGGAACGCAGGAAAGCCGTTTTGGATGATGCGGTCGAGGAAAGCTTAACGAAGGCGGCGCTTTGGGATGAAGTCAAAGACCGGCTTCATTCATCGGCTCTTTCGTTATCAGGCGGCCAGCAGCAGCGTCTTTGCATCGCCCGTACGCTTGCGATGAAACCTGCCGTGCTACTTTTAGATGAACCGGCCTCAGCTCTGGACCCTATTTCAAACGCCAGAATCGAGACGCTTTTGACAGAACTGAAAAAAGATTATTCGATTATTATCGTTACGCATAACATGCAGCAGGCACTTAGGGTGTCTGACCGAACGGCTTTCTTTTTAAACGGGGAAGTGGTGGAATACGGGCAGACAGAACAAATTTTCACGAGTCCTAAAGCGCAAAAGACAGATGACTACATTAACGGAAAGTTCGGATAGGGGGAAGGACTGTGAGCCTTGTGAAGGAAGCGGTGCACACACAGAATTTATTTGATATTCACGGCATGAACGTATGGTACGGAGCCCACCAGGCTTTAAAAGACATTACGATCGGTTTTGAGGAGCGGAAGGTAACTGCGATCATCGGTCCGTCCGGCTGCGGGAAATCCACTTTTATTAAGACATTAAACTTAATGCTGCAAATGACCCCGAATGTCAAAGTGACAGGCGACATGATCTATAACGGGCGCAATCTGCTGAAAGAAAAGACGGATGCGGCAGAATTAAGAAAACAGATCGGTATGGTGTTTCAAAAAGGCAATCCATTTCCCCAGTCAATATTTGAGAATGTCGTGTACGGTCCGAGAATTCACGGCGAAAAAAATAAAAAGAAACTGCTTGAAATCGCCGAGGAATCTTTAAAGGCAGCAGCGCTCTGGGATGAAGTGAAAGACCGCCTTCACCAGCAGGCGCTTTCACTGTCAGGCGGTCAGCAGCAGCGGCTGTGCATCGCAAGGGCGCTCGCCACAAAACCGGACGTCCTTCTGATGGATGAACCGACGTCCGCTCTTGATCCCGTGTCCACGCGGAAAATAGAAGAGCTGATTTTGACATTGAAAGAAAAGTATACAATCGTCATTGTGACGCACAACATGCAGCAGGCTGCGAGGGTCTCTGATCAAACCGCGTTTTTCTATATGGGCGAACTGGTAGAGTGGGGCGATACGGGCAAAATATTTTCTCAGCCGGATCATCAAAAAACACATGATTATATCACCGGAAAATTCGGATGAAATAAACGGGCCCGGCCATTGACTGGGTCCGTTTTATACTGTCTATTAAAAAAGCCTGCCGGCCGTATCCATCTGAATGGACGATGCCTGCAAGCTTTTTTAGCGGGTTAATGTTTTGACGATTTTTTTAAAGCTCATATCTGAGTCGACTTTGAAATGGCCGGCGCGGATTTCTTTATGGTAGCCTGCGTCAATGACGTAATCATTGAAGTCCTTCGCTGAAGGAATAATCCCTTCTTTTTCAAGAATGGATGACACATCAGCAGTGCTCATTCCGTCTTTAATCGTCAGTTTGTATGTTACTTTTTTCTTTTTGGCGTCTGTGTTTTGGTCGTTGTTTAACGATTTTTCTTTAGAATCAAGCAGTTTTTGATAGTCATCCCGGTTGACGGAGACTTTTTGCTGATCGTCGAGGTAGCTGTTTACTTCTTTTTCTGTCAATGCTGTTTTTTCGGTTTTAACGGCGGCTGCCTGGTCATGGTCAGTCAAGTAGAAGACAGCGGCGAGGACGGCCGTCGCTAAAATCATGCCTGCTGCAAAAGCCTGAATGCCCCGTTTTGTCATACGAGCACCTTCTCATTATCTTTAATAATGGTATTGACGTCCTCGACAGACACGTGCTCCGCTTTTGCGATGGCTTCCGCAGACATTCCGTTGTTATATTTTGAAATGATTTGTTTGGCGATTTTTTGGTTAATGCCGCTGCTTTTGGCTTTGCGGATCACGAGGTTGGTTTCCAGCAATTCTTCTTCAAGCACCGTCATTTTCTTTTTCAACTTGTAAATTTCCTGCATGGCGGAAAGCTGAAGCGTTTCAAGCTCCTGTTCCACGTCTTTCATCGGATCTCTTTGAGAATATGAGAATGCAATAAGCGCTATACTGACGATAAACAACGCAATAATAGCAATTTCCACGTTTCATCACCTTCTATTATTAATTTGCCCTTCTTTTTTATACCATAAAACGCCGCCATTCTAAAGGAAATAGAGAAAAAAACGGAATTTTGTCGGGAAATCTTTTTTATTCGGGGAGCAAACGGTTATTTCTCTATAGATATCGTATCAGAAAGTCCTTTTTTGTCCTGTTTCGTCATATTTTCCCTTCATCTGACGCAAGCTCATTCAGAGGATCAGAAGCATAAACTGATGTTTTCTGCACTTAAACAACATTTCATGTAAATCACTCTAGCATTCCGTCCATTATAGTGGTATTATATATAAGTCTGAATAAGTAAATGATATTTAGTTTGGAGGGAAAATAATGCGCGTTAATATTACTTTGGCTTGCACTGAATGTGGTGAGCGTAACTATATTTCTAAAAAGAACAAACGCAACAATCCGGACCGCGTTGAATTTAAAAAATATTGCCCACGTGATAAAAAATCTACGTTACACCGTGAAACAAAATAAGCTGTTTAAAACAGCGGAAAAAGCTGGAGCTTTCAATAAAGTTCTGGCTTTTTTGTCTTTCAGGGAGGTTTGAGAAACGTGAAAGCACAAATCAGAACCGATATCAAAGCAAAGCTTTCTGACATGACAGAAAGTGAATGGGAAAAAAAATGCCGCAGCATGCGTGAAACGCTGTTTTCTTTAAAAGAATGGAAACAGGCCCGCGTGATTGCCGTTACCATCTCGACACGCCTGGAAATTCCGACACAGCCGATTATTGAACAGGCCTGGAAAGAGAAAAAACAAGTCTGTATCCCAAAATGCTTTCCGCAGACGGGAGCGATGGAGTTCCGTACATTTTCTGCGTATGATCAGCTGGAAACCGTATATGCGGGCCTCAGTGAACCGATCGAGACCCTGACGGAAAAAGCCGCCCAAAAAGACATTGACCTTGTGATTGTGCCCGGCGTGGCTTTTGACCGGGAAGGCTTCAGAATCGGATACGGCGGAGGATATTATGATCGGTACCTCTCCGGTTATAAAGGCCGTACCGTGTCGCTTCTCTTTGACTGCCAGCTGACAGACCGCATTCCCCGCATGCCCCACGATATTCCGGTCGATATGATCGTGACTGAATCTGAAACCATCGCTTAATCGCATAAAAACTTCTTGCACCGGAATAATTCTCGCTGTTTGACAAACGATAGGGGCAGGAGGGATAAGATGAAAAAATTGTTGATCTACTCATTATGCGCCGTATCTGTTTTAGCCGTTTACCAAAACCGCTACCGTCTGATGAACAGCGTGCTCAGCCAGCCGGGGATCAGACGGTCATTCATTCATTTCTTTTTAAAAATACCGTTTATCAGAAACAAATTCATTCAGCAGGCATTTTAAACAAATCCCGTTTTTCAGCGGGATTTTTTGCATAAGAAAACCTGCCGGTAAAAAACGGCAGGTTGTCTCGTATTGTCAGCTTTTTTTCAGGAAACCAAGCAGAATTGAGATCATAGGAGAAATGTACAGGAAAAAGGTAAACGGCAGGTAGTCGATGACGGAAACCCCTAATGCGCTTGCCATAAAAGCGCCGCTTACTCCCCAGGGAATCAGCGGGTTGATCAATGTTCCGCCGTCCTCAAGCGACCGCGCAAGGTGAATCCGCTTAATGCTGAGCTTGTCATATAAAGGTTTATAAGATTGACCCGGAATTAAGATCGACAAATACTGCTCACCTGTCGCAAGGTTTACGCCTATACTTGAGAAGACGGTCGCCATGACAAGACGTCCTTTCGTATGCACGCCTTTTATCAATCCTTGAAGCAGCGCCGCGATCAGGCCCGTTTTTTCCATCAGGCCGCCGAGCGCAAAGGCGATCATGATCAGAGAGACTGATCCCATCATCGATTGGAGCCCGCCTCTGTTGATAATGCTGGCCACAGCCTGGTCGCCGGTTTTAAACGCCGTCCCGCTTTGCAGGGCGGATATAAATCCTTGAATGCTGCTGTCAGGAATAAAAACAGCAGTCAGAAGCCCTGCGGAAATAATACCGGCGGTAAGCACCGGAATCACGGAAACCCGTCTCACAGCTAAAATGATCACCAACAGAGGTGAAAGAAGCGACCAAGGCGTAACGTGCACGGCCTCTTTTATTCCGGAAATGACCGCCTCAATATTTTGCGTTGAAGCGGCATTTATTGAAACCGATGAACCGAGAATATAAAAAAGAACAATCGTGATCAGCAGTGCCGGAACGGTAGTGCCCATCATATGGCGAATATGTTTAAAAATCGGAATTTCGCCGATTCCGGCGGCAAAATTCGTTGTGTCGGACATCGGTGACATTTTATCACCGAAACAAGCCCCGCAAATGACTGCTCCCGCCGTCCATTCGAGCGGAACTCCCGCCGCGCTTGCTACCCCTAACAGCGCGACGCCGATTGTACTGACAGTTGTCAAACTTGAGCCGACAAGCGTGCTGATAATCATGCAGGAAAATAATGCGGTCAAAAGCAGCTGACTCGGCTGTATAATTGACAAAGCATAAACGGTGACGGTGGGAATGGCGCCGCTGTACATCCAGGCGCCGATCAGCACACCGATCAAAGCCAGCACGATAATCGGCTGCACACCGTTTTTCAATCCGCTGACAATTCCTTTCTCAAGACTCTCCCACGAGAAACCGAGCCACAAACCTGCCAGAGACAGAATAATGACGCAAAAGAACAGCGGCATATGCGGCTCTGTATGAAAGAAAAACAGGCAGGAAATAATGACTGCTAACATCAAGACAAATAAACTGATGGCTGAGATGAACGTCAGCCTTTTTTCTTGTTTCAAAACAACACCCCATCAAACTTTAATCCTTTTGTGCTTTTGGGCACGAAAGTATTGTAACAGAAAAACGCATAAATGAGTGTTTTTTTACAATTGCGAATATACAATTTATGAAAATAATACAAGGATATTTTCTCCAATCGTTTTTTGCTTGACGCCCGGATCAGTGATGAAATACGCTTATACTAAGAAGAATAGAAATGGTGAAGAAGATGAATTCATTTTATGACGTGCAGCAGCTGTTTAAGTCATTCGGACATATCGTTTATTTCGGTGACAGACAAGCCGAAATTGACTTTATGAAAGATGAATTAAAGGAAATGTACTTGTCAAACGTGATTGAAAGAGAATTATGGCAAAAAGCCGCCAGAGTTCTTCAGAGAGAATCGGAGCGGATCAAAGGCAGATAACACAGCAGGATTTTAATAAGAAAAGGAGATTATTATGGAAGATACATGGTTTGCGGGGATTGATCTTGGCGGAACAACCATCAAGCTGGCCTTTATCAACATGTACGGTGAAATTCAGCATAAATGGGAAGTTCCGACCGATAAATCAGGAAACACAATTACGGTCACGATCGCCAAAGCGCTTGACCAGAAGCTGGAAGAACTGAACAAGCCGAAACGGATCGTAAAATGGATCGGAATGGGAGCGCCCGGACCCGTGGAAATGACGACGGGGATGGTCTATGAGACGACAAATATGGGGTGGAAAAACTATCCGCTGAAAGACCATCTCGAGGCGGAAACGGGTATTCCGGCCGTCATTGAAAACGATGCCAATATCGCAGCGCTCGGAGAAATGTGGAAGGGTGCAGGTGACGGGGCTAAAGATGTCATTTTAGTGACGCTCGGAACCGGAGTCGGCGGAGGCATCATCGTCAACGGAGAAATCGTTCACGGCAAAAACGGGGCCGGCGGAGAAATCGGTCATATTTGCAGTATTCCGGAAGGAGGAGCTCCGTGCAACTGCGGAAAATCCGGCTGCATCGAAACGATTGCGTCCGCAACCGGCATCGTCCGCATCGCGAAAGAAAAGCTTGCGGCGGTTTCCGACTCTTCGCTCTTACAAGTGCGCGATCTGACAGCACGTGACGTGTTCGAAGCGGCTAAACAGCAGGATAAGACAGCGCTTGAAGTCGTCGATTATGTCGCAAAACATTTAGGCCTCGTGCTCGGAAATCTGGCAAGCGCCATGAATCCGACGAAAATCGTGCTCGGCGGAGGCGTCTCCAAAGCGGGTGAAATCCTGCGGTCAAAAGTGGAAGAGACTTTCAAAATCACCGCGTTCCCGCGTTCTGCGGAAGCGGCCGATATTTCGATTGCGGCACTTGGAAATGACGCCGGAGTCATCGGCGGGGCGTGGATTGCCAAAAATGAATGGCTCAAACATCAAAACTGCTGAAGAAAGTCAGCCTGCCCATATCGCGGGCGGCTTTCTTTTTTTATCTCCCCAGTCATATAGTTTTTAAAAAAGGGGGATGAACATGGCGGGAATTCGTGTCAAACCTGAATTGAAACAGCATATGAAAGATATTGCAAAGGTGCTTTCAATTGATGAAAAACTGTTGAAAGCCGCTGATAAAACGGCGGAAAACGATGAATTATTTTGTCCCGGCTTTGCCGTGAGCGGGCAGTCAGAGGGTCCGCCGCTTGAGACGCTGAGCGGGCTTTCGCGATACATCCGGCACTGTGAAAGGATTCTTTCCGCTGATCAATGGGTGAAGGAAGAAAAGGTGTACGGCTCCGAATCGGTTTATGAAGAAATTGAGAAAATAACGGATGTCTTTCCGTTTGTCACGTGCCGTAAAATCGGCAGTTCCGTATTGGGAAAGCCGCTTTATGAGCTGAAAATAGGTGCGGATACGGCTGAAAGAAAAGTCCATGTAAACGCCTCATTTCATGCCAATGAATGGATCACCACCACGGTCGCGCTTAAATGGTGTAAAGAATATTGCGCGGCATTATGCGAAAATAAAACCGTTTTCGGGCACTCTGCGCTTGATATATTCAGCCTGACATCATTGTCATTCGTTCCGCTCGTAAATCCCGACGGTGTTGATCTCGTACTTTACGGATGTGAAGATTTATCAGAAAAAAATGAATTTCTTAATCGATTAAATGAACACCGCCGGGATTTCCGCGAATGGAAGGCAAATATAAACGGTGTGGATTTAAATAAACATTTCCCATCCAATTGGGATATTGAACAGAGGCGCAAACCGAAAGCCCCTTCATACCGTGATTTTCCGGGGACGGCGCCGCTCACTGAACCGGAGGCGCAGGCGATGCACCGGCTGATAACGGAGCAGCCGCCTGACCGGCTGATCGCTCTTCATACGCAAGGAGAAGAGATTTATTGGGGATACGAAGAATGTGAACCGGAGCAATCATCCCGGATGATTCGGGAGTTTGAAGCGATAAGCGGAAACCGCTATCAAGGCGTTAAAACCATTGACAGCCATGCGGGTTTTAGGGATTGGTTTATACAGCAGTATGGAAAAGAGGGCTATACCATTGAGCTCGGGAAGGGAAAAAACCCTTTGCCTTTTCATCAGTTTGCTGATATTTATCAAGCGACGGAAGGTATTTTGTGGAGGTCGCTTGTTTTTTGAGACATCTGTGAAATTTCTCATTTGTTTACATAAACAAATATGGGACAATAGAAAAGAATGGAGGGAAGGCTGGTGAGATACTTGGTTTGTGTTCTGCTGTCCGCATTCGTTCTGTGTTTAGCGGCCTGTGAACCATCTCATCAGCAGCAAGACACAGGCGTTTCGGCAAAATCGGCAGAACAGAAAATCGTTCCGCTCAGTAAAAAGGAAGCGGAGAAAACGGAAGGATGGCTGGATAACAGAACGATCCTGTATACAGCACATCATCAGCTGATGAAATATGATCTTTTCAGCGGAAAATCCGAACGGCTCTATGAAACAAAGGGCAATATTGTCAATGTAAAGATCAGCCGGAAAAAACAGCTGATTCTCGTACAGGTGACAAGCAGCGGTCAGACTGAGCTTGTGCTTATGAACAAGCAGGGGAAAAGACTTTATCACAAAGCCTTTAACTCTTATGAACTGGAGACGGCTTGGAATCCGTATGACCCGTATCAAATGATGATTACCGTTTTTACTGAAACATGGGATTTCACTGCCTATACGGCCGATATGAACAACGGCATTTTAAAAAAGAGTCCCGTTCAGGCTCCTTTTGTCCATTGGACCTCCACTGATGAATTCCAATATATCAAGCAAGGAAAAACGGAGGAAGAGGGTCCTTTATATTCTTATGACTTGCAGACAAAAAAAGAAAAAAGAGTGCTTCATCACGTCATCTGGGCCGATTCCCGCCCGGGCATGACGATTGCCGTCAGACAAACGGATCAATCGGACGGAGACGGCGAGTTCCTTTTCCAAAAGCCGGCATCCGTGACGCACCGCTTTCCTCTCCAAAAAAAGTATCAGAGCTTTGCGCCGATGGAATATGATTACGATCAGACACACAAGCGGTTTTACATATTCAAGCCTGAAGGCCGCTCTTACAATCTGATCAGCTTTGACTTAGGAGACGAACGGGAGCGGACGGTGCTCAAAAACACGGAAATGGAGCCGATTCAGATCTCTCCGAACGGGGAATACGCTTTATACGGCTTTACGTATGACCGTCTGATTTCACTGAAAACAGGCATGACAGAACCAATCATAACAAATGAAAAAGGAGTTTGAACCAAATGGCAATTGCAGATGTGACAATCATTCCGATCGGAACAAAAACACCGAGCGTCAGTGAGTATGTAGCGGATGTGCAAAACATTTTGGAGGGTTACAAAGCTGCCGGCAAGATCAAATTTCAGCTCACGCCGATGAACACTTTGATTGAAGGTGAGCTGAGCGACTTATTCGCAGTCATTCAGGACATTCACGAAGCCCCGTTCCAAAAAGGGCTGCACAGAGTGGCGACAAATATCCGCATTGATGACAGACGTGATAAAGAAACGACACTGGAGAGCAAAATCAAAAGTGTCAGCAAACATTTGCAGCAATAAAAAATAAGCCTGTATCCATTGGATACAGGCTTTTAATGTGCAGTCGGATAGCCGCTGGTTACAACGGTCATTACGGTAAACCAGCCAAACACGCCCAGCGTGGCGGCGGCTAACAAAAATCCCAGGATATTTCTCTGTCTGACAGCCCGCAGGACTCCTAATACAGCTAATAATGCGACAAGGCCGAAGATTACAACAAGTAACATCATGCTCCTCCTTTGTCATTGGAACCTGAAAATCTTTCCATTTCATTTTAACCGTTTTCATTTTGTTTGTCGATAGCGTTTTCCCGGCCGCATTCATTGAATCTTCCGCAGAAAACCTTCATAATAAGGGCATATACATAAAGAGGTGATGAAAGTGAAATGGAGACGAATGCCGGCCGGTCCGATTCAGGCAAACGCGTATTTTCTTGTCAGTGAGGATCAGTCCTGTCTTATTTTTGATCCGGGCGGAGAAGCGGACAAAATCAACAATTACATAAAAGAAAACAATCTGAAGCCGCTGGCCATCTTACTGACGCACGCCCATTTTGACCATATCGGCGCGCTTGACGAAGTAAGAGACAGATGGGATGTTCCCGTATATCTTCACAAAAATGAAGAAAAGTGGCTGGAGGACTCTTCCTTAAACGGATCGGGCATATTGCGTGGCATCGCCGTAACGGCACGGCCCGCCGAACGGCTCATCGAAGGCGACGGCATATTGGACATCGGGCCTTTCCATTTGGAGACATTGTTTACGCCGGGACATTCACCGGGAAGCGTTTCTTATTATGTGAAGGACGCGGATCTGGTGATTTCAGGTGATGTGCTCTTTCAGGGAGGCATCGGCCGCACTGATTTACACGGCGGAAGTCAGGACGTATTGCTTGATTCCATTCATCAAAAACTGCTCACGCTTCCCGGATATACACTTGTGTTAAGCGGGCACGGGCCGGAAACGGATATTCAGACAGAGCAGGAGCGAAACCCGTTTATCAATGGTTTTTCACTGTAAATGAAAAAAGACAGACCATAATCGGTCTGTCTTTTTCTGTCAGTGGGTTCCGCCGCCCGGTGTCATAATAAAAATAGAGTAATATGTAAATCCGGCGAAAAATACGGTTAAGTAAGCTCCGAAAATATAAATATACATCCGCTCAGTCAGATTCAAATAAGAAAGAAATACGAAAAAGATCGTCTGTCCAAAAAACAAAAGTGAAGCGTCTTTCATGCCCCCTAAAAAAAACATGACTGCAAATATCCCCGTCCAAAATCCTAACACCCGGAACATGCGATTCATTCCTTATCCCCTCCCGAGAGTCTATCTGAAGTTTATTATAATAGATCGGCACTCGAAATGTAAACATTTTCATGATTATATTTATTGTGGAATTTATGTCTTTCCCTGTGTTTTATATCTTATGCCGCCCTCTGAAAAAGATCCGAAAAATCTTTTTGAAATATGTTTAATGAAAAAAAGTTCAGGGTACTTATGTTAACAAAGAGACGGATTATCCGAGGGAGGAATTTTTAAAAATGAAAGAACTTATTTTTTATTCATACCCGAGCTGCACATCATGCCGAAAAACGAAACATTGGTTAAAAGCCCACAATGTTGACTTTCAAGAGCGCCATCTATTCAGGGAGACACCGACAATTGATGAATTGAAGCAGATCTTATCATTAACGACTGAAGGAATTGATGAAATATTGGCGACGAGAAGTCAAACATTTAAAAATCTCAACCTGAACATTGAAGAAATGACTGTAAATGAAGTGCTGAAGCTTTTGACTGAGAAGCCGAAACTGCTGCGGCGTCCGATTCTGATCGATCGAAATAAGCTCGTTATCGGATACAATCCAGGAGAACTGATGAAGCTGACGAAGAAAAAAACGGTACATCAATCTGTATCATAAGAGAAAAACGAAGATCCGCTGATCAAAATTTATCAGCTAATCTTCGTTTTTTGCGGTTGCGGGACTGGGCTAGCTGGATTCGAACCAACGATCACGGAGTCAAAGTCCATTGCCTTACCGCTTGGCTATAGCCCATCGGATGTAATTACAGTATGTGCGTCCGGCGCCGATTTATACATACAAAGGAATTTGAATGGAGGAGACCCGTGAAACATTTGAGTGAAACATTATCTCGAACCTTAATTGAAGAATCAGGTGAAATCACACGCCAGTGGCTGCTCATACCAAAATCGGGGCGGCCTACAGATGATCAGAAAGCGGAAATGCAGCACCGTCTGTTAATTGAAATCGTTGCCGGCATTTTATCGGAAAAAGACGGCGGGGAAGAGGAGCTGACAAAATGGGCGCTTCAGTTCGCAAGGGACCGGGCCGTCCATGAAGTACCGGTCTATGAAAGCGTCACGAGCTTTAAAGAATTCCGGAGATTGGTCTGGAACCGCATACAGACGTGCTGTGAAACAATGTCTGAGAAGCCTGGGGCGAATGCGGTATTCCATTGGGGAGAGAAGCTGAACAAAGCAATTGACCATATGATTGAAGTATTTACAGAGGAATATTATAAAGTGACGGTTACACAATTAAACGCCCAAAAAGAAATGATTAACGAACTAAGTGCGCCGATTATGCCGATTGCCGACGGTATTGGAATTTTGCCGCTCGTCGGCGAAATTGACACCTACCGGGCAAAAATGATTTTGGAATCGGTGCTTGACCAATGTTCTTCACTCCGTCTTTCTTATTTATTTTTAGATATATCAGGTGTGCCGATTGTGGATACGATGGTCGCTTATCAGATTTTTAAAGTGATTGACAGCACAAAACTTCTTGGCATAGAAACGACAATCTCAGGCATCAGGCCGGAAATCGCGCAGACCGTCGTGAAGCTCGGCATCGATTTTTCTCAGGTGAAAACGGAGCAGAGTCTGGCGAAAGCGCTGGCAAAAAACGGATTTATCGTAAAAGAATCATTAAGATGATAAAAAGCTGAATGGCCGGGAGGGATTTCTCCCTCAGCTATTCAGCTTTGTCAGCTTCAATCGTAATGATATGATGGCTGTCGATTTCTTTTACCGTAAATGTGTAGCCTTCAAAATCAATGGTGCTTCCGGGCTTCGCGTCAATATGCTGAGTAAGAAACCAGCCTCCGAGTGTATCGACTTGATCAGCCGTAATCTCTGTTCCGAGTAAATCATTGACGTCACTGATCAGCAATTTGGCGTTCAGGAGATAGCGGTTCTTCCCAAGCTTTTGAACGGAAGGTGTTTCGTCCGTATCAAATTCGTCGCGGATTTCGCCGACGATCTCTTCAATGATATCTTCCGCCGTTACTAATCCCGCGGTTCCGCCGTACTCATCAATGAGAATGGCCATATGGGCGTGTTCCCGCTGCATTTTAACGAATAATTGATAAATCGGAATCGTCTCAATCACATGGATCGCCGGCTGGATGTAAGGGCTGAGTTCGTGTTTTGTAAACGCCGCTCCTTCTGACAGGAATCTGAATAAAACTTCTTTAATATTGATGATGCCGACTACATGATCTTTATCTCCTTTTACTACGGGATACCGGGTATATTTATTTGTTTTGATAATGTCCCGGAGCATATGTCCCGATCCGCTGTCTAACGGCAGGCTCACCATTTCATTCCGGGGCACCATAATTTCTTTGGCAGTGCGCTTATCAAATGTAAAAATGTTATTTACGTAATGCAGCTCGCTTTTTTTGATCATGCCGCTTCGATAGCTTTCGGCAAGGAGCACCCGCAATTCCTCTTCCGTATAAGCCATTTCATGTTCGGAAGCAGGCTTCAAGCCGAACATGGCTGTAATCAGGCGTGCGGAATGATTGAGCAGCCAGATGAACGGAAACATTAACTTATAAAACAAAATCATCGGTCTGGCAGATAAAAGTGTAATCCGCTCGGCTTTTTGGATAGCAAAACTTTTCGGGGCGAGTTCGCCGATGACGACATTCACATATGTAACCAGCAGAAAGGCGATGATTAATGACAGGACTTGGGCAACCGCTTCGTGAACTCCGGTTTTTAAAAATAACGGCTGAAGCATTGCTTTGACTGTCGGTTCACCCAGCCAGCCGATCCCCAAAGCGGTGACGGTGATGCCCAATTGGCACGCCGATAAATATTCATCGAGGTGTGTAATGACATGCTTGGCTGCTTTTGCTCCTTTTACATTTTCCTCAATGAGCTGATTAATGCGGGAGCGCCTTGCTTTAACGATTGAAAACTCTATGGCGACAAAACACGCCGTTAATAAAATAAATAGTACGATGGCAGATAGTTTGATGATATACAATGTAACGCCTTCCGCGAAGGAAGGCTTGCACCTCCCTTTTTTCGGAATAATACCACTGTAGAAAGCTGCTCAAACATCGAGCCTGGTTTAGCCCGCCTCATTTACGGTAATAAAACAAGAAAGCGATACTGGAGGATGACAAGAGATGAAGGTACATTCGGGAGCGGACTGGCTGTGGTACCAGCTCGGTCCGCATGAAAAAACGGAAGCGAAAAAAATGATCCATCACAATCACTGGCCGCAATGCGAAAAGTGGTTTGAACATGAAAATCATATAAACTTTCTGCGCTCAGATACAAATGATCAGAATAATGAAGCGGTTTTCGGTTCTTTAATCTATCATCAAGGATTAGATGATGAAAAAAACCATACCGTATTTCACTTTTATATTACGAGAGACTTCTTTTTTACGATTAATTTTGATTTTTCGCTGCTGCGCGGTGTAAAAGAAAAGCATGCCACACAGCAGATTCAAACCTGTGAAAATCCGATTGAAGGCTTTTTTGTTCTGCTGGGAGAGCTGATGAATTCCTATCTGATCGGACTGGATGAATTTGAAGTCAAGCAGCGGACGCTGAAATGGCAGATTCATGATGACAACAGCAAAGGAATCTTGGAAAATGTGCATAAATTGCGCCATGAGCTGTTCATTTGGAAAGGCCTTACACTGGGGGCTCAAAAAGTGGAAATGGCTTTAAAAGAAGCTTTTCTCCCGAAAAATGACAGGCAGAAAGATTACCTCAGAGCTCATCAAAAGATGGAAAGAGGAATTACATATATCAATGAGTTTGATCAGGAACTGAGCAATCTGCTGCACGCCGAGGAAGTCATTACCTCCCAAAGAGGAAATGAAATTGTGAAAGCCTTGACGATCTTTACAACTCTCTTTACACCGATGACGGCGCTTGGAGCTCTCTGGGGGATGAACTTTGATAACATGCCGGAGCTTCATTGGAAATATGCGTATATTTGTTCCATCGTGCTCATTATTGTATCAACCCTGCTGATTTATATTTATCTGCGGCAGAAAGGCTGGACAGGGGACATTTTGAGGGAGCATCAAAAAAAATATTTGCGGAAAGAAAAGAAACGCTAAGAAGAGCAGGCATACGCCTGCTTTTTTTGATGGCTGAAAATGGCCGAATGGTTCCGGATTTCATTCGGTAAATCAATGTCAGGGGGCTTATTTTTATTTTTTTACGTTTTACACACTGTAAAACGCATAATCTCTCCTTTGCCGGCTTTTGTGTATCTGATTTACAATACGTGCGGAAGGAGGGAAGTCTTGTGAAAAATATAGAAACATACAGCAGGAACATCATAAACGAGGCCTATACGGCAAGGGCTTCAGATATACACATTGTGCCGAGAGAAAGGGATGCTTTCATTCATTTTCGCATCGGCCATGCTCTTGTGAAAAAAAGAGTCTTAAAAAAAGAGGAATGCGTAAGGCTAATTTCTCATTTTAAGTTTTTATCGGCCATGGATATAGGAGAAAGACGTAAGCCGCAAAACGGGTCATTGTCTCTGCCGCTTCCGACGGAAACCGTTCATTTGAGAATGTCAACCCTGCCGACAATGAATGATGAAAGTCTTGTCATCAGGCTTTTGCCTAAGCGGCAGATTCCCCCTCTGGATAAACTGTCCTTATTTCGGGGGGCGGGCGCCGCACTATTGTCCTTTCTGAAGCATTCGCACGGCCTGCTTCTGTTTACCGGCCCCACCGGATCTGGAAAAACGACCACTCTTTACTCGCTTGTCAACTATGCAAAAAGGCATTTCAACCGGCGTATTGTCACGCTTGAAGACCCCGTAGAAACAAGAGATGAGGATGTGTTGCAAGTTCAGGTGAATGAAAAAGCCGGAGTCACATATTCCGCCGGTTTAAAAGCGATTTTAAGACATGATCCCGATATGATCATCTTAGGGGAAATCAGGGATGCCGAGACGGCTGAAATCGCAGTCCGCGCGGCCATGACGGGACACCTCGTTCTTTCAAGCCTGCATACAAGAGATGCTAAGGGCGCCATATACAGGCTGCTGGAGTTCGGCGTGAACATGACAGAAATTGAACAAACCGTCATTGCCATTGCCGCTCAGCGTCTGGTTGATTTAACATGTCCGTTCTGCAAAGAGGAAAACTGTTCCGTGTACTGCCGGATGTACAGGCAGACACGCCGTGCGGGCATTTATGAACTGCTCTACGGGAAAAACCTCACCCAATGCTTTCAGGAAGCAAAGGGAGAGCACGCCAATTTTCAATATCAGACGCTCCGCAGGCTGATCAGAAAAGGAATCGCGCTCGGCTATGTCACGACCGACAATTACGATCGGTGGGTGTATCATGAAGCGGATTAAACGAACCTGGCCGTTGAAGGATCAAGCGGCTTTTTTGAAAAGGCTCGGTGAAATGACGGAAAAAGGATACAGTCTGATTGAAGGGCTCAGACTGCTGCAACTCCAGCTGCATAAACGTCAGCTTGCAGAGCTGACGGACGGAATCCGCCGGCTGAGGGAAGGTGATGCGTTTTACCAAGTGCTTGAGGCACTGTCTTTTCATAAAGAAGCCGTCTCTATCTGCTATTTCGCGGAGAAACACGGGGAATTGCCGGGGGCGATGAAACAAAGCGGCGAATTATTACAGAGAAAGCTCATGCAGACGAATCAAATCAAAAAAATGCTCCGGTATCCGATGTTTTTAATATCTTCCGTCTGTGTCATGTTTTATATTCTGCAAAGTTTAATTATTCCGCAGTTTGCTGGGATTTATCAATCAATGAATATGAATACATCCGGTACGACTGCTTTCATCTTTGCGTTTTTTCGGCATTTTCATGAAGCCTGCGCACTGGCGCTGTCCGCCGCTTTCTGCTTGTTTTTGTACGTTTGGTTCTTATGTAAAAAAAAATCCCCGCAAGATAAAATGCTGATTGTTGTGAAAATACCCCTCTTAGGAAAAGCGGCCGTTCTTTTTAACAGCTACTTTTTCTCTTTACAGCTCAGCAGTCTTCTGAAATCCGGCCTTTCTATCTATGACAGCTTAACAGCTTTTAAAGAACAATCTTTTCTGCCTTTTTATCGTGAAGAAGCAGAGATGCTCATTACACGTCTGAAAGCCGGAGAAACCATAGAATCCGCTCTTTCCGGGCATCCGTGTTATGAAAAAGACCTTGCGGCTGCAGTCAGCCACGGACAGGCAAACGGCCTGCTTCACCGCGAACTTTATACGTACAGCCAGTTTATGATGGAGCGTCTTGAACAAAACGCGGCGAAGTATACCGGCATTCTCCAGCCTGTCATTTACGGTGTTGTGGCCGGTATGATTTTAATTGTCTACATGTCAATGCTGATGCCGATGTACCAGATGATGAACCAAATGTAAGGGAGTGCTTCGTCTGAAAAATCAAGATGGATTTACTTTAATTGAAATGCTGATCGTTTTATTTATCGTTTCCATTCTGCTTTTAATCACCATTCCTAACGTTACAAAACATAATCAAAGCATTCAGCATAAAGGCTGTGAAGGACTGCAGAATATGGTGAAAGCCCAAGTGACGGCGTACGAAATCGATCATGAAGGTAAAATGCCGGATATGAACGATTTACAATCAGAGGGGTATATCAAAAAGAATACAGCCTGCCCGAATGGTAAACAGATCTTAATTAGTGGCGGAGAAGTTACAGTTGAACAATAACAGGCGGACAGAAAATGGGTTTACCCTTCTTGAAAGCCTGATTGTGTTAAGCCTGGCGTCCGTCCTGCTGACGGTTTTGTTCACGACGGTTCCGCCGGCCTACACCCACCTTGCCGTGCGGCAAAAAACAGAACAGCTCCAAAAAGATATTCAGCTTGCTCAGGAAACGGCTATCGCAGAACATAAAAGAACAAAAATCACTTTTCTTCCAAAAGAGCATAAATACAAACTGCAGTCAGGCGGAAGGATTGTCGAGCGTTCCTTTGATTCGCTTCACATTACACTTGTGACTTTACCGGAGAGCCTTGAATTTAACGAAAAAGGCCATCCGAATTCGGGAGGAAAGATTCAATTGAAGAGCGCCGGGTTCACCTATGAGATCACAGTTTACTTAGGGAGCGGAAATGTCCATGCTAAACGGAAATAAGGGGTTCTCTACTATTGAAACACTATCAGCAATGGCCATTTGGCTGTTCCTTATGACGTCTATCATTCCGGTCTGGACGGGCATGCTGACTGATGGTCTGAAAATAGAAGATCGCCATGAAGCGTACCAGCTTCTTCAGAAACATATCAGCACTTATATGATGACCGGAAAAAAGCCGCCGTCTCCCGGTGTGAAGTGGAAGGAGGATGGTGAGTATTACAAAGTGTGTACGGCTGACCGCAGCGAAAAAGAAATGTGCCTCAGCATTCTCAAAACAGACTGGCTTTACGCTTCTTAATGTTTTGTTCTCCTTGGCAGTCTGTCTTTTCCTATCAGGCACCTTGGGCCCGATTTTACATCTGTTTTTATCAAACCGGACCGATAACGGCGGATTAGACAGCCGGGAGCATCAAATTGCCGTTCAGCAGATCATGAACGAATGTAAACAGGCTGAGGCTGTGAAGCCGGCAGACGGCGGACGGGCGTTAGCATGCCGGAAAACCGGAGGCGAAGAAGTGCGTTTTGAAATTTATCATAAGATGATAAGGAAAAGAGTAAACGGAAAAGGCCACGTGCCGATCCTGCAAAACGCGGCATCATTAACGGCTGATGTGAAAAACGGCCTGCTCTTATTAGAGATTTCAAGCGTTGCAGGTCAAAAGAATCAGGCGGTCATTCCGGTTTACAGCTCTTTTAAAGGTGATTAAATGTACAAATCTGACGGTTTTATATATCCCGCGGTTCTGTTTGTTTCTGCCGCAGTTTTACTTGTCATCAGCTATACTACATCTGATTTCATCACCCGAAAAACATTTGCAAAAGAGGCCGGGGAGTACTGGACCGGAGAGAACCTGCTCCAAAACGGCGCGCTGCTGTCAAGCCGCCATATGACACAGGGACAAAGGGTCCAAACTGGTACACAGCGTTTTCCGTATGGCACCGTTTCTTTTCACATCACGGGGAGTGATCGGCGGGAAACGGTTCAGGTTACAATTCAGGCGGAAACCACGACAGGAACGAGACGGGAGGCTCACCTTTTGTTCGATCAGAAGAAGAAACAGCTGATTCAATGGACGGAAGTATAAAAAAGAGGCGGCGGGACAACACTTCATAGTAAAGACAGCACTATGAGGTGAGAGCCGTGAAAACAAATGATTATGTAAAATATATGACTGAGCAATTCGTTAAATATTTCGATACGCCGAAACAGGAACGGAGAGAGCGAAAAGAAGTGCGGAAAGAAAAGAAAGTGCCGGCTTCTCAGCACTGGTTCGGAATATTGCCGTATAGTTTTAAGCTGTGGATGCAGCGGAAAAAATAAAGTGAATCACACGAAAGGTCCTCCTGATACAGGAGGGCCTTATTGGTATTCCTCAATGACGGCAATTTTATTTACCTTTTGGCTGTAGGGATTAAAAGAAATCGTAACAAACACGCCAAATTCTTTTTCGCCATCCCGCAATGTCAAGTGGTATTGCTTGACTGCTTCGTCCGTTCTTTTCCGATCCCACACCTTTTGAATAAATAACGTTTGGGCGAGCGGATATCTTCTTTTAGCTTCCTTTTCTGCTAACTTTTCCCATTTTGATTTATGGTGAACAGCATAATAAGGCACCGTTTCCGCCTGAGCTGTTCCTGAAACCCCGAAAACAAGAAGAGAAAGGCAAATCAGACTTTGTTTGATCATCATTCTTCGTCCTTTCGCTGTATATACTTTCCATTTTGTTCTAGGCACCTCGTTATTTTCTCACGTTTTATTAGAAAAAATTCCAAAAAGGTGTGTAATTTGAAGCAAAACGCTGTTTTTAAAAGATACCATTCTCAAAAACGAACAATTTGACCGATTTTGACATTTTTCAAGACGATAATCCTTGATTATACTTTGTTCATACAGTTCTTTAAAGAGAACGGTTGTCATATTTATTAACAGTTTTACAGGGGGTAAGGCATGTTCCGATTGTTGCGAATGGAAAAAAAGGGCAAGGTGAGATGGCGGATGATGCTATTTTTACGGCTTTCGTTCATTTTTTGCCTGTCCGTGACGATATGTGCTCAGTTCACAGGTGATACAAGTTCCTCCTTCAATGATGTGAAAAGCTTCAGTCTCCGGGTTCAAACGTGCGGAGATTTTCAATATACGGATGACGATTGCCGTTATGACGAACGCTGGGATCAAAGTGATTTACATATAACAAATCAAACTGATACGTCAGGCACCGTGTGTGCGCCGCTTCAGCTCTATGCCGAGCTGGAGAATAAGGGAAAAGAGCGGACTGTTTCTGACTGGAAATGGGAGCTCCATAAAATTGCTTCTCAGCAGCAGCCTTTACGAAACGGCAATGTTGTGGATAAAGGGCTTATTACTGATAAAAAAAGCAAAACGATTTATAAAATTGAGTCAAAGCGGTCTTTGCAGCCGGGCATATACGCATTCAAGGTTTACAAGCCTGAAGGGTATCCGGCGGACGAAGAAAAATTTGAGTGGTCAAAACCGATGAAACTCGTCAAATGCCGGGAACAGGCGACCGTTTCCGATCTAAAGAAAACGGAGAAAGAGCCGGCTGAGCCGGTAAAAGAAAGCGGGGAAGAACATGAAAAAAACGCTGAAACTGATCAGTAATATTTTGTATGCCGTCATCTTCAGCTTGATTATTGTGCTGACGTTAACGGTGATTTCGACCCGGGCTTCCGGGGGTGAGCCGGCCATCTTCGGCTATACGCTGAAATCCGTGCTGTCGGGTTCAATGGACCCGGAATTTAAGACGGGTTCGCTCATAGCGGTAAAGAAAATTTCTGACGTGAATGACTTAGAAAAAGGGGATGTGATCACCTTTACGCAAGATGACGGAACAGCCGTCACACACAGAATAATCGGGATCACAAAAAAGGACGGGAACCTGCTGTTTGAGACAAAAGGGGACCATAATGCCGCCCCGGATGCCGCACCCGTTCAAGCTGAAAAAGTGGCGGCCCAGTATACGGGATATCAGCTTCCGTATGCCGGATATGTCATCCATTTGGCCAGCCAGCCGATCGGAACGGCGATTCTGTTAATCGTTCCCGGCGTCATGCTTTTGATTTACTCAATAACAGTCATTGTCAGCGCCCTCCGCGATATTGAGCGGAAAACGAAAGCGCTGGAAGAACATGCGAAAAAGGGAACCATCTCCACATGAATACGGTTGCAACCTGGCGACAGGATTTGATAACAAAAATAAAAAGTAAGGGGAGAGTACAAACATGGGTATGAAAAAGAAATTAAGCTTGGGCGTTGCCTCAGCCGCACTCGGTTTAGCATTAGTAGGAGGAGGCACATGGGCCGCATTTAATGATGTGAAGTCGACAGACGCTACATTTGCGTCAGGAACACTTGATTTATCGGCTAAAGAACAATCAGCCAATGTCAATTTGTCAAACTTAAAACCAGGTGATAAATTGACGAAAGATTTTGAATTCAGAAACAACGGTTCACTTGCCATTAAAGAAGTGCTGATGGCTTTGAATTTTACTGACTTTAAAGGAGCAAAGAAAGGAAATGAATCTGCGGAGGATTTCCTCAGCCAGTTTGAAATTACGGTTCTGACAGTCGGTAAAGAAGGGGGCAACGGCTATCCTAAAAATATCATTTTGAAGGCGGCCAGCCTGAAAGACTTATACTTAATGTCAACAAAACAGGATAAAGCAGCTGCCGAAGCGATCAGCAAGCACATTGATCCGAAATTCCTGAGTGAGAGCGGAAAAGTCAATGTAGCAACCATTAACGGCAAAACAGCTCCTGAGTACGACGGAGTTCCGAAAACGCCTGCTGATTATGACCAGGTGAGAATGGAAATCCAATTTAAAAATGACACCGCAAAAACTGCGGACGGATTAAGTGTGCAAAACAAGTTCCAAGGCAATGCGATTTCTCTTCAATTCTCTTTTGAAGCAACGCAATGGAACGGCTTGACCATTACGAAAGATCATACGGATAAAGACGGTTACGTCAAGGAAAATGAAAAGGCTCACAGTGAGGATAAAAACTAATCCGAAAGTCGGACAGTTAAAAGAGGAGTTGTGCACATATGGCGGCACTACTCCTCTTTTTGCGCTTTTCTCCATTTTTGATAATCTAAAAATTCACGAAATTGTTTTTTTGATACCCCGGATGTCATCGCATCGCGAACTAATTTCTCCCATTCACTATCTAATTGACCATCGTATTCGGTTTCATGTTTTTCATCAAGTAAAGTATGAACCGAGACGTCCAGAACAGCGGAGACTTTTTCGAGAAATTGAATGGAGGGGTTCGTCTGTAAATTTCGTTCTATTGAGCTTAAATAAGACTTCGCTACCCCAGCTTTTTCAGCTAGTTCTGATAGTGAGTAGCCTTTTTCTTTTCGGTATTGTTTAATACGCTGGCCAATCAATGTCATCACCTTCCTTGTGATATTATAGCACATTCAGAAAGGATTTACGGTATGACTTCTGGCTGCCTGGATATGTTGAGAAGACTTTTTATGCGAAAGCAGGTATTTGCGTATTTCTTCTAGGCTGATATTTGCTTTTTGGGCTTCTAATATCAGCTCAACCCATTCCTTATCTAATTGCGAAAATTCCATTTTTGCATTTTTCATGCATTTTCTCCTCCTAAAATACTTGTTTATGTATTTCAGCCAATCCGCCCATGACCTTATCTTTACATGTCTGGAAGTGATTCATCGCATGCGAAACGCCAGAAATTTTTTCTATATACTTTTATTATAATATAGAATTTCCAGAAAAAACGGGAAAGGTGTCGAATGGATAACGCTTATCCAGAAAAATTACTTTGCAGGAAAAATAAACCGCCGTTTTCAATCTGAATGTGAATGTTCGGCTGATATAAGGCTTTCAGCGCTTGTTTTTCCAAATGGTATTCCTCAGGTTTTTCCTCTGTCTGCTCATAAAACTGATCGAGCAGCCTGAGGTCCTTTTTCCATCTGGCGATCGCGCTGTCAGCCCAGTCTGACGGCTCTTTGGCGGCAGCGTCTTTTAAGTAATGCTCCATTCTTTTAATTCCGCTTTCCGGCTTAATCATCGGCGATATGGTAAAGCAATAGTCTGATATTTGCGAGGTCAGCGGAAGCGGTGCAAGCTTCTGCTGAAACCCTTCTATAATTGTTCCAGATACAAGATGCAGGCCTAAAGACAAAAGTCTGTCTTTTTTCATGTCGGATTGGTATGAAATCACTACATTTAATCCAAGCCAGGGCTGAAGCGGCACTCTGGCTCCGGCTGATACAATTTTCTCATATATTCTTGTAAATCTCCCATTTTGTTTAACTGCTTGAAAGATTTGAAAGAGGCGCGGGGCTCCAAAGTAAATAAATTCGCCGTCCATATCCTCCGGAGCCGTTTCTTTATCAGTGATGAACGTGATCTTCATCGGGTTCGGTTCGCCGCCCGTTTTTTCACGCCAATGCCAATAAAACGGGCGGTTCATAATTTGTTTGTCCATCTCGACCGTCAACTGAACCGTCATAAAACCCGGCCCGTGTTCTGTAATCGGACAGTGGTTCGCTTCAAAAAAGCGCAGTAAAAATTCGTGAACCTCCTGCTGTCTCATGTCGCGCTTCCTCCTTTTAGATTAAGATCCTTTTTTTCTGGCGGGCTTTTCCGTACCGTACGACAGAAAAGAGGTGAGATTGTCCATTTTGATTCTCATTTCTTCCTCTGTCAGCGAATGGCATAAAATATCATGCAAATGGTCTTCAAAATTGCTCACTTTGATTTTTGTTAAGATGTCATCTAATTCTCCGACGACATTTTCAAATAAATGAATTTTGTCATACAGAAGTTTTAAGATATGCTCTTCCACCGTATGTTTTGTCGCCATATTGTAGATATGGACATCTCTTTCCTGACCGAGTCTGTGAATCCTTCCGATTCTTTGTTCAAGCCGCATCGGGTTCCACGGGAGGTCATAATTGATAATATGGTTGCAGAATTGCAGGTTGATCCCTTCGCCTCCGGCTTCTGTAGCGATCAGCACCTGCACTTTGCCGCGGAAGAGATCCTTCATCCAGTCTTTTTTTCCGCGTTTAAATCCGCCTCTGAACGGAACGGAGCTTATGCCGTTCTGCTGAAGGAACCATTGCAGGTAAATCTGTGTCGCCCTGTATTCAGTAAAAATAATGACTTTATCATTAATCTTTTGGATCAAGTCAACAACTTGAATCGCTTTTGAGTTTTGCGTGACTTGATTGATGCGGTCCATTAAATTAGCGATCGTCTGATCATCGAATGCGGGCGCTTGTTTGTCTTTTTGGTCAAGCATTTTTTTGAGCGTCATATACACGGCTTCCCTGCTTGAACAGCATTCTCTTTGCAGCGTCATAATGGAAAATGCGCTTGCGGGCTTTTCCGTGCCGTTTTTCAGTGCGACGATGTCATCGTAAAGCGCCTGTTCCGTCGGTGAAAAGGTGATCGGCACTGTTTCCACGTGGCGCTTCGTCCACGTAAGGCCGGTGTCGCTCCGCGTGTTGCGGATCATCACCTTATTGACGAGCTCTTTCAAATGCTCATGAGCGTCAATCCCGTCCTTCTGATTGAAGGTTTCTTGAAATCCGCTTTCGTTTCCTAAATGGCCGGGCTTTAACAGTGACACTAAATTGAAGATTTCTTCGATCCGGTTTTGAATCGGCGTTGCCGTCAAAAGCAGGCAGTATTTCTTCACAAGACTTCTCGCAAATTCATAATTTTTCGTTTTGCTGTTTTTGAGCTTGTGCGCCTCGTCAATAATGACGAGATCATACGGAATAGAAAGGACAATGTCTTTGTGAGGCGAGCGTTTGGCCGTATCAATAGAAGAAACGACGATATCGCACTGTTCCCACACATAGCTTTTCTTCTGTTCAACAGCGGGTATTAAAAACTTCTCCTGAAGTTCTTTCACCCACTGGGAAACGAGTGATGCCGGCACAAGAATCAGGATTTTTTTGGCCAGCCCGCGAATCATATATTCTTTTAAAATCAGGCCCGCTTCCACCGTTTTTCCGAGCCCCACTTCATCAGCCAAAATCGCCTTGCCGTTCATTTTTTCAACGACTTTCTGCGCGACCTCAAGCTGATGGGGAAGCGGAGTGAAATCGGGCAGGTATAAAGGAGCCCTCAATCCTTCAAATTCAGGAATGGCAAGGGTCTGCTGGACTTCAGCCGACAGTTTGTACATCTCCCAATTTGACCAGGGACCGTCCGTTTTCAGCCGCTCAGAAAACTCTCCCGGCCAGTTTGCATCAAATATGATCTCTGCTGTCATATGTAACAAAACCGCCTTTCTTTTAAAAAACTGATTTATCATAATTTTTGTTGCCGGACGTAAATGAGGGTGGTAGGATATAAGTAATGATTTCACTAAAAGATATTGCTTTAGTATGTCCATAAAATTGGTAAATATGAGCGAATGACAGCAAGGGGAGAGACTCGGACGAAAGATGGGCGTCCGGGCGCCGAAGGAGCAAACTGCGGAGTGAATCTCTCAGGCAAAAGAACTCTTGCTCGACGCAACTCTGGAGAGTGTCTGCACTTAGAAGCAGCAGACCACCAAAGGGGACGTCTTTATGATATGTTCATAAAGTAAACTTTCAGGTGCCGGGACAGAGAAACCTTCATTTTCATGAGGTGTTTCTCTGTCCTTTTTTATATGTTTTTACCATGCGCCAATGACTGAAGGGGGAAGATGATGCTGAAACGAACACCGCTTTATGACGTGTATAAAGAATACGGCGGAAAAACGATTGATTTTGGAGGATGGGAGCTGCCGGTTCAATTTTCTTCTATTAAAGAGGAGCATGAAGCCGTCCGCACAAAAGCGGGCCTGTTTGATGTGTCCCATATGGGGGAAGTTGAAGTATCCGGTAAAGACGCCCTGTCTTTTCTGCAAAAAATGATGACAAATGACGTTGCCGATTTAAAGCCGGGAAACGCGCTCTATACCGCCATGTGTTATCCTGACGGCGGTACGGTGGATGACTTGCTGATCTATCAGAAAAGCGAGAGCTGCTATCTGCTCGTGATTAACGCGTCTAATATTGAAAAAGACATCGCCTGGCTGACGGAACATGCGGAAGGCGATGTCACGCTGACGAATCAGTCTGACGGGATTTCACTGCTTGCTGTTCAGGGGCCGAATGCTCAGTCGGTTCTTACGAAGCTGACTGAATGTGATTTGTCCTCCTTAAAGCCGTTTACATTTATTGATGGGGCGGACGTTGCCGGACGACAAGTCCTGCTTTCAAGAACAGGCTATACCGGTGAAGACGGATTTGAGTTATATTGCCGCAATGAAGATGCGGTTCATCTATTTAAGGAGATACTTGCAGCGGGAGAGCATGAAGGCCTCGTTCCGTGCGGCCTCGGCGCCCGTGATACGCTGAGATTTGAAGCGAAGCTTGCTTTATACGGTCAGGAATTGACGAAAGATATTACACCGATTGAAGCCGGAATCGGATTTGCCGTGAAACACAAGAAAGATTCCGATTTTTTCGGGAAGTCTGTATTGCGCGAACAGAAAGAAAAAGGAGCCCCGCGAAAGCTGGTCGGACTTGAGATGATTGAAAAAGGGATTCCGAGACACGGGTACGCCGTGAAAAAAGACGGTGTTCCGATCGGTGAAGTCACGACAGGCACGCAATCTCCGACTTTAAAGAAAAATATCGGCCTTGCCTTAATCAAAACGGAATTCAGTGAAGTCGGAACGGAAGTAGAAGTGGAAATCCGTAAAAAAACGGTAAAAGCGAAGATTGTCCGAACACCGTTTTATAAACGTCCAAAACAGAGCTGAAAAAGGAGAGTCATATGAAGCATCGATATTTGCCCGCGACAGAACAGGATAAAAAAGAAATGCTGAAAGCCATCGGCGCAGAAACAATTGATGAACTGTTTGCCGATATTCCGGAAAATGTACGGTTTCAAAAAGACTACCAAATTAAAAAAGCAAAATCAGAAACAGAGCTGACGAGAGAGCTGACAAAGCTTGCGGCGAAAAATAAAGACGCTGTTACATATGCATCTTTTCTAGGCGCAGGAGTGTACGATCACTACCAGCCGGTTATCGTCGATCATGTGATATCCCGATCAGAGTTTTACACGGCATATACGCCTTACCAGCCTGAAATCTCACAAGGAGAGCTGCAGGCGATTTTTGAATTTCAAACGATGATCTGTGAATTAACGGGAATGGATATCGCAAACTCCTCTATGTACGACGGGGGAACGGCGCTGGCGGAAGCGGCGATGCTTGCGTCGGGACATACGAAAAAGAAAAAAATCGTTATTTCCGCAGCCGTTCATCCGGAATCGCGGGATGTTTTGAAAACATACGCAAAGGGCCAATATATTGAGGTTGTAGAGGTGCCTGCGAAAAACGGTGTCACAGATCTTGAAGCATTGGAACATGCCGTTTGTGATGAAACGGCCGCCGTGATCGTCCAGTATCCGAACTTCTTCGGACAAATCGAGCCGTTAAAGGACATTGAGCCGCTCGCACATAAAGGAAACAGCCAGCTGATTGTTTCTTCAAACCCGCTCGCGCTCGGTATTTTGAGACCGCCCGGGGCATACGGAGCTGATATCGTCGTCGGGGACGCGCAGCCTTTCGGCATACCTGCGGCGTTCGGCGGCCCGCACTGCGGCTATTTTGCAGTAACGAAAAAACTGATGAGAAAGGTGCCGGGCCGGCTTGTCGGCCAAACGGAGGATGAAAACGGGCGAAGAGGTTTTGTTCTCACTCTTCAGGCGCGCGAGCAGCATATCAGAAGAGACAAAGCCACGTCTAACATTTGTTCAAATCAGGCGCTGAATGCTTTAGCGGCTTCAGTCGCGATGACGGCGCTCGGAAAAAACGGCGTCAAAGACATGGCCCGCCAAAATATATTGAAAGCTGATTACGCGAGACGCCAAGCGGAAAAAGCAGGCTTGCACGTAGCATTTGACGGCCCGATATTTAATGAATTTGCCGTCAGGCTGAATCTTCCCGTCAAGGAAGCAAACCGACGGCTTCTGCAAGACGGCATAATCGGCGGATATGACTTAGGCCTTGCGTATCCGGAACTGAATCAGCATATGCTCATTGCCGTCACAGAGCTGAGAACAAAAGAAGAGATCGATTCGCTTATTGCGGGATTGGGGGATCAACATGAATAATCAAGATCAGGCGCTTATTTTTGAAATGTCCCGCGAAGGGCGTATCGGTTACAGCCTTCCGGAGCTTGATGTGCCGGAAACAGAGCTTGAAAGCCTTCTTCCCGGTGACTATATCCGCGATGAAGACGCAAAGCTGCCGGAAGTATCAGAGCTCGATATTATGCGGCATTATACCGCTCTTTCTAAGAGGAACCACGGAGTTGATTCAGGCTTTTATCCGCTCGGCTCCTGTACGATGAAATACAATCCGAAATTAAATGAAAAAATTGCCCGGATCGCAGGTTTTTCCGCTATTCATCCGCTTCAGGACGAGGACACGGTTCAGGGGGCGCTTGAGCTTTTATACGATTTAAGCGGACACTTGGAGGAGATTACGGGCATGGACGAGGTGACGCTGCAGCCTGCGGCGGGCGCTCACGGCGAATGGACCGGCCTGATGATGATCCGCGCCTATCACGAAGCGCGGGGAGACTTCGGACGGACGAAGGTGATTGTCCCTGATTCAGCCCACGGTACGAATCCGGCATCAGCCACGGTCGCCGGTTTTGAAACGATTACCGTCAAGTCAAATGAGCACGGGCTGGTTGACATTGAAGATTTGAAAAGAGCGGTAAACGAAGAAACAGCGGCGCTGATGCTGACGAATCCGAACACCCTCGGGTTATTTGAGGAAAACATTACGGAAATGGCTGAAATCGTCCATCAGGCCGGCGGAAAGCTTTATTATGACGGAGCGAATTTAAATGCCGTGTTAAGTAAAGCAAGACCGGGAGATATGGGATTTGACGTCGTTCACCTTAATCTGCATAAAACATTTACCGGGCCGCACGGCGGGGGAGGACCGGGCTCAGGTCCGGTCGGAGTGAAAAAAGAATTCATTCCATATCTGCCGAAACCCGTTCTCACGAAAAAAGAGGGGCGTTTGACTTTTGACTATGACCGGCCGCAGTCGATCGGGCGTGTAAAACCTTATTACGGCAACTTCGGCATTAATGTCAGAGCCTACACGTATATCCGGTCCATGGGGCCTGACGGCTTAAAAGCTGTGACCGAAAACGCGGTTTTAAATGCAAATTATATGATGAGAAGACTCGCGCCTTATTATGATCTCCCGTATGACCGTCATTGCAAGCATGAATTTGTGTTATCGGGAAGAAGGCAGAAAAAGCTCGGCGTACGAACGCTTGATATTGCCAAACGGCTTTTGGATTTCGGCTATCATCCGCCGACTGTGTATTTTCCTCTCAATGTTGAAGAAAGCATCATGATCGAACCGACGGAAACGGAATCAAAGGAAACGCTAGATGCGTTTATAGATGCCATGATTCAAATTGCGCGGGAAGCGGAGGAATCGCCTGAAATCGTTCAGGAAGCGCCGCATACAACAGTTGTCAAAAGAATGGATGAAACCAAGGCGGCAAGAAAGCCCGTTTTAAAATACGAACGTACACTTGACGGCATCCGCTGACACGGTGTAAAAAAAAGAGCTGTCCGTTTTATACGGAAGCTCTTTTTTATGATTAGTTTTTTGCTTTAATTTTTCCGCCCCATTTTTTAAATCCGCCTTTCAGGTTGTAAATATCTTTACAGCCGTGTTTGCGGAGCGTCTGTGCCGCGCGTCCGCTGCGGACATTGTTTTGGCAGTACAGATAAACGGGTTTATCAGGACGGATTTCACTTTTGCGCTGTTTCAGCTGTGACAGCGGAATGTTGCGCGCGCCGAGAATATGGCCGCCTTCAAATTCATTCGGTTCACGGACGTCAATCAGCTGCGCTTTTCTGTAGCCCGCGCGGAATTCCTCTTCCGTAAGTGTTTTCATTAAACGCTGCTGGTAAAAATACGACACGATCATATAAACGATAAACGCAGCAACAATAATTAAAGCAATCATATTAGACAATGCGATTCTACTCCTTTAACTTATAAAATCAAAACCCTGCTTCCTGAAAACAAGGCTTACCGGACGTTTTGGGACAAATACTATTATAGTAAAGCATGAAGCGATTGTCATCCTTAATGAAACGAAATATTTTTCATTTTCAAGGCAGTTTGTTAAACTGATTTTATTAAAACGATAAAGAAGGGTTCAGTGTATGGAAAAAGAAACATGGCGGTTTATTGACTCAGGGAATGAAAGCCCGGCATTTAACATGGCGCTGGATGAAGCGCTTTTATATTGGCACAGCCAAAAAAAAATTCCACCGGTGATCCGTTTTTACGGCTGGAATCCGGCAACTTTGTCTGTCGGGTATTTTCAAAATATTAAGAAGGAAATTAACTTTGATGCAGTACATAAACACGGCCTCGGGTTTGTCAGAAGACCGACAGGCGGACGGGGTGTTCTGCATGATAAAGAATTGACATACAGCGTAATCGTTTCAGAGGATCACCCGGAAATGCCGGCCACGGTGACAGAGGCGTACCGGGTGATTTCAGAAGGTATTCTGCAGGGATTCAGAAACCTTGGACTTGATGCCTGCTTTGCGATTCCGCGAACGGAGAAAGAAAAAGAAAGCTTGAAAAATCCGCGCTCGTCCGTCTGCTTTGATGCGCCTTCGTGGTATGAACTGGTCGTCGAAGGACGGAAAGTTGCCGGAAGCGCACAGACACGCCAAAAAGGCGTCATTCTTCAGCACGGTTCCATCCTGCTTGACATTGATGAGGATAAGCTGTTTGATCTGTTTTTATATCCGAGCGACAGAGTCCGTGAACGCATGCAGCGGAATTTCAAAAACAAAGCGGTAGCCATCAACGCCTTAGCGCCGAAACGGGTAACGATGGATGAGGCCAGAATCGCTTTTAAAGCCGGTTTTGAGGAAGGGCTGAACATACATCTTGAGCCCTACACACTCACGTCTGAAGAGCTTGCATTTGTCAATGAGCTGGCTGAGACGAAATACGCGTCCGATGAATGGAATTATAAGCGCTGATAAGGCTTGACAGACCGGAAGCATCCTTGTTTTTTCATGACCGTTAGTGTAAACTTGTAATGGTTTATAAAGTTAAGGTGCTTTTTGGGAGGGTTACTTATGACAACACCAAGTATGGAAGATTATATTGAACAGATTTATATGCTGATAGAAGAAAAAGGATATGCACGGGTTTCTGATATCGCGGAAGCTTTGGCAGTCCACCCCTCCTCTGTAACGAAAATGGTTCAAAAACTAGATAAAGACGAGTATTTGATTTATGAAAAATATCGCGGGCTCGTATTGACGTCAAAAGGCAAAAAGATCGGCAAACGGCTCGTATACAGACACGAATTGCTTGAGCAGTTTTTAAGAATCATTGGTGTTGATGAAGAGAAGATTTACAATGATGTTGAAGGAATCGAACATCATCTGAGCTGGAACAGCATTGACCGCATCGGCGACCTCGTTCAGTATTTTGAAGATGACGAAAGCCGGAAAAAAGAATTGAAATCCGTACAGAAAAAAACCGAAAATCCCGGTGAATAAAGGGCAGCCCGAAATGGGGCGCCCTTTTTTTAATGTCTTCATTCTTTGGTCTATTTCGCCCAGCCGTTTCTTAAAATAATAATACACCTTGAGATGGAAGGGAGAGGGCGCGCTATGCAGATTGACGGCGTATTTTCGGGCGGGGGGATAAAAGGGGTGGCGCTTGCCGGCGCTTATGAAGCGCTGGAAGAAAAGGGCTTTCGCTTTGAAAGGCTCGCCGGAACAAGCGCCGGCGCAATTATTGCCGCATTTATCGCTGCGGGCTATACGAGCAGAGAGGTTCATTCCATCATAGATGAGGTGGACGGAAGGCAATTGCTTGATCAGAGATACTCATTCCTCCCGCTGAAAATCCTGCGGTGGGTGTCGATATATTGGCGCCTCGGACTATACAGAGGCGATATGCTGGAAAAATGGATTGCGGATAAATTAAAAGCGAAGGGCATCATCGCGTTCGGCGATTTGAAAAAAGGCTCGCTCCGTCTCATCGCTTCAGATCTGACGAACGGAACGATGATCGTGCTTCCTGACGATCTTCCCCGCTACGGATTAAATCCGGAGATGTTCCCGGTTGCCAGAGCCGTCAGAATGAGCTGCAGCATTCCTTATTTTTTTGAACCGATAAAACTGAAGACAGAAAAAGGCAGCTCAACGGTTGTTGACGGCGGCGTGTTAAGCAATTTCCCGATTTGGCTGTATTCAAAAGAACGCAAACGGCCGGTCATCGGAATTTCGCTTTCGCCAAACGAAAAAGAGCGCCCGAAAAAATCAATCCGCAACGCTTTTGAGCTGTTCGGGGCTTTGTTTGAAACGATGAAAGACGCTCATGATGCCAGGCATATCGCGACAAAGTACGAACAGAATATTATTTTTATTCCGGTGGAACATGTGATGGCGACGGAGTTTCATCTCACACCGCAAAAAAAACTAGCTCTCATTGAGCTAGGAAAAAGCAGAACAGAGCAATTTTTGAAGCAATGGAGCTATTAAAAAAGCGCTCTGTTTTTCTTTTTATTCTTTTTGCCTTCTATGACGGTAAGCTGGGTCTGGCTTTTTTTCTTAAGAATCATCGGCTTCGGTCTGCTGCTGCTCGGCACGCTCCGCAAATGGCTGACCCGGCCTCTGTGTCCGGCGCGGTGCTTCGCTTTTTGCTCCTTCATTCGGAGCCGCGATTGTCTGGCCGCTTTTCTGAAAGCGGTTCCGTCACGGCCGGTGCGGCGGTTCAGGACCGTCCTCACGATAAAATAAATTATGATGCCTGCGATAATAACGGTGATCGCTCTTGAAATCATCTGCCCGGGGTTGGTTACCGCCGCATAAATGAAACCGAATGCGCCAAGCGCTATCAATACAGCAAAAAAAGGTTGTACACGATGATTCATAACTGCCCACCTCCAAAATAATAACGGTAACTGTTCAGATTACGTTGTGAGACGGTTTTTCGCTCTGTTCTGAAATGTCTTCCAGTCTGAGAAGCTCGTTAAAGCTTTCTATGGCAACCTCGACCTGGTCATCCGCCGGTTCCTTTGTCGTTAAAAGCTGCAGCCACAGGCCGGGATAACCGAGCACTTTCAAAACGGGGATATTCCGCACTCTGTTCGTCAGCTGGAGCACTTCAAAGGAGATGCCGAGAACGACCGGTATAAGCGCAATCCTGTCTAAAATCCGCACCCAAAGCGGATCTGTCGGAACGAGTAAATAGATGAACATGCCGACAATGATCGTAAATAAAATAAAGCTTGAACCGCAACGGTAATGAAGCCGTGACTGTTTCTGAACATTTTCTATTGTAATTGGCAAATTCTGTTCATAACAGTTTATGACCTTATGTTCGGCTCCATGATATTGAAACACTCTTTTAATTAACGGCGTCATTGATAAAAAATAAATGTAGCCGAGAAGCAGAATAAGCTTAAACAGACTTTCGATTCCGATCTGCGCGGCGTCTGAGGAAAATACGGGCCTTACAAGCTCCGCTAAGAAGACCGGGACGAGCGTAAAAACGAATTTGCTGAACAAAAACGACAGAACGCCGATCACCGCCAGGCTGAAAAACATCGATAAGCCCGAACCTTTCTTATCTTCCTGCTCCAGCTTTGCGTCATCTTGAGGATCAAGCCCGTAACGTTCGCTGGAAAAGTTTAAATGCTTTGTGCCGTTGGCGCTCGCCTCAATGATGGCGACGATTCCCCGCAAAAAAGGAATCTTTTTTAAAGCCGAAAGCTTGGCGTTCGGCACTCTCGGAAGCTTGAAAAAATCAATGCTTCCGTCATTCCTGCGGATGGCGGTAACATAATTTTTTCTGCCGCCGAACATGACCCCTTCAACGACAGCCTGCCCGCCGTAAGCAGGGGGCGTTTTTTGTTTGGACATTGTTTATCAACCTGCCTGTTTTTTTAGGATTTACTAACCATTTCCTTTCACTCTATTGTACAGGAAACCGCGGTAAACCTCTAGTTAGACAGCCGGAAAATCAATGCTTTTTCTACATGCAGTATACCCCGTTTCTTTAGATTTTACTCATTGAATGAAAATATGGCGCAGTTTTTTATGACTTTTCAATTTTGGGGCAGTCTATGACTGGAGGTGCCATGATGACAAGCGAAAAACATTCAGAACAGGAAGAAAAAAAGAAGCAGGATGATGATCAGCAGCCTGTTTCATTTACCGGCAGAATTTGCGGTATCGGATTTGCCGGCGGTGTATTTTGGAGTTTGATCGGCTATCTCGGGTATGTCTTTCATTTTTCAGAGATCAGCCCCAACATGATTCTTCAGCCGTTTATGATCGGAGAATGGAAAAAACAATGGCTCGGCACGATGGTCAGCATCGTTGTCATCGGATTCATTTCAATTGCCGGGGCGTTTATTTATTTCGTCTGCCTGAAGCGTTTTAAAACCATGTGGCCGGGGATGGTGTACGGCGTCATTTTATGGTGTGCGGTTTTTTTCTTATTCAATCCGATTTTCGAAGATGTGAAATCAGTCACTGAATTGAAATCAGATACAATCGTGACGACGCTTTGCCTTTACATTCTGTACGGTTTGTTTGTCGGCTACTCAATTTCCTTCAACTACAATGAACTTACGTCAGACAAGCTTGCAAGGGCGCTCGGCAACAAGTGAATAAGTGTATAATCCCTGTCCGGTATGGTAAAATGTTCACGAGAAGTGAACATTTTTTATGCTGAAAACCGGGCGGGGATGCTCCCGCGTTGTCAGGCGGCAGTCAAGAATCGGCGAGGAGGAGAAAGGGAATGAAACTTGAGAAATTGCGAAATCTTTTCGGTCAGCTGGATATAGACGGAATGTTGGTGACAAGCTCCGCCAATCTGCAGTATATGACGGGATTTACGGGTTCGTCAGGCCTTGCGGTCATATCGAAAGAACGTGCGGCATTTATCACGGATTTCCGTTACACCGAGCAGGCGAAGACGCAAGTGAAGGGTTTTGACATTATCAAGCACGGCGGAAGCTTAATCCAAACGGCTGCGGATACGATTCTTGAGTACGGCATTAAAAAACTCGGCTTCGAGCAAAACAGCATGACGTACGGAACATATGCATCCTACCAAGCGGTGCTGCAGGAAGCGGAGATGGTTCCCGTCGCGGATTCCGTTGAAAAGTTGCGCTTGATTAAGTCAAGTGAAGAGATTAAGATATTAGAGGAAGCTGCGAAGATTGCGGATGATGCGTTTGAACATATTCTGACGTTTATCAAACCGGGCATCTCAGAGATTTCAGTTGCAAACGAGCTTGAATTTTATATGAGACGTCAAGGAGCAGACGGCTCTTCCTTTGATATGATCGTCGCCTCGGGAGTCAGATCCAGCCTTCCCCACGGAGTGGCAAGCGGCAAATTGATTGAAAAGGGAGACTTGGTCACGCTCGATTTCGGCGCTTATTATAAAGGCTATTGTTCTGATATCACACGCACCGTCGCGGTCGGAGAGCCAAGTGATAAACTGAAAGAGATTTATCAGGTCGTATACGATGCCCAAGCGCTTGGTGTCCTGCATATTAAACCCGGCATGACGGGAAAAGAAGCGGACGCCCTGACGAGGGATCACATCACCGCAAAAGGCTACGGACAGTATTTCGGCCATTCGACAGGACACGGGTTTGGAATGGAAGTCCATGAATCACCGGGGCTGTCTTTCAGGTCATCGGCCGTTCTTGAGCCGGGCATGGCGGTAACGGTTGAGCCGGGCATATACATACCGGAAGTTGGGGGCGCAAGAATCGAAGATGATATCATCATCACTGACGACGGCAACCGGACAATTACGCATTCCCCTAAAGAATTAATTATTTTGTGATCGGAATATAGGAGGACATCAAACATGATTTCAGTTAACGATTTTCGTACAGGACTAACGATTGAAGTAGACGGCGGCATTTGGCGCGTCGTTGACTTCCAGCACGTAAAGCCGGGAAAAGGAGCGGCATTTGTCCGTTCTAAATTGCGTAACCTCCGCACGGGCGCTATTCAGGAGAAAACATTCCGTGCAGGTGAAAAAGTCGCGAAAGCTCAAATCGAAACAAAAACGATGCAGTATCTTTATGCCAACGGCGATCAGCACGTGTTCATGGATACAAGCTCATATGAACAGCTTGAATTGAACGAAAACCAAATCGAAGAAGAATTGAAATATCTTCTGGAAAATATGTCTGTGCACATCATGATGTATCAGTCTGAAACGCTCGGTATTGAACTGCCGAACACAGTTGAACTGAAAGTTGTTGAAACAGAGCCGGGAATTAAAGGCGACACGGCGTCAGGCGGCACAAAACCTGCCAAAACGGAAACAGGTCTTGTCGTAAACGTACCGTTTTTCGTGAACGAAGGCGATACGCTGGTTGTAAATACATCAGACGGCTCTTACGTGTCAAGAGCGTAGTCAAAGAAATTCGGAGTCTGCTCCTTTTACGGGGCAGGCTTTTTTTGCGTTCTGCCTGAATCTTTCTTCTATATGAAAATAGTGAGACTACTTCCGTCAGCTAGAGCATATAGTGTAACAAAATGCTTGAAGTTGGGGGATTGCAATGAAATTTTTGTTTGGTTCAATCAATTCTACTGTTTTAACGATGGCCGGTTTACGAGTTTTGTCCTCGCTCATTGAATTATCGGCCGCTATTATCATGCTTTTGACAAACGACATCAGAAAGGCGGTTGTGGTGAATAGTATTTTGGCAATCGTCGGCCCGCTGATCTTTATCATCACAATGACGATCGGCATTTATCAGATTGCCGGACAGCTCTCATATGCAAAATTAATATTGATTTTTGCGGGAGTGGTGCTGATTTTGGCCGGTGTGCATAAATAGAGGGCCGGGGTGTCATAAAGTCTGTCCCGGATCATACATTTTAAAGAAGCCAATCGGTAAAAAAGGAGGAGACTCTATTGAATGAGATTACAGAGGTTCTCCCTGAATTATTGAGAGATGCCATCTCCGCTGTGCCCGAAGAAGCGAGGCGGGATACAGAAGAAATCAGAATCCGCGTCGACAGGCCGGTTGAACTGATCCAAAAAGGACAACCTTTGTATTTGTCATATGTCTGTACGGCCGGCGACGCACAGCTGATCCTCAGCCGGCTCAGCAATTACAGTATGTACACGCTGGAAGAAGAGCTGAAAAAAGGATATATCACAATCAGAGGAGGCCACCGTGTGGGGCTGGCCGGAAGAGTCATCGTCGAAAACGGAGCCGTCAAAGGACTCCGGGATATTACTTCTTTTAATATCCGAATCGCCCGGGAGAAGCTGGGAATCGCAGAACCGCTCATTCCTTTCTTATGGAAAGAAAACTGGCTGAATACGCTGATCATCGGTCCTCCGCAAACGGGGAAAACGACCTTGCTTCGTGATTTGGCCCGGCTTTCCAGCACCGGATCAAAACGCATTCCCGCAAAAAAGACAGGTATCGTAGATGAACGTTCGGAAATTGCCGGCTGCCTGCGGGGCATTCCCCAGCACAGTTTCGGCCGCAGAATCGATGTCCTTGATGCCTGTCCGAAGGCGGAAGGGCTGATGATGATGATTCGCTCTATGAGTCCTGATGTCATAATTGTGGATGAAATCGGGAGAATGGAAGACTCACAAGCGCTGCTGGAGGCGCTCCATGCGGGCGTATCCGTTATCGTATCTGCGCACGGGTGGAATATGAAAGACTTGGTCAAGAGGCCGTCGCTGAAAATGCTTTGGGAGGAAAACGTGTTTGACCGGTATGTTGAACTGTCAAGGCGCCGCGGTCCGGGAACGATCAGCAGGATGTACGGAAAGGACGGGGAACCTGTTCCGCATGCTGAAAGCGTGATGACATGCTGAAGCTTTTGGGTGCCGTGTTTATTCTGACAGCGACGACTTGGACCGGATTTGAGATCGCCAAAATGTATATAGAAAGGCCGAGGCAGATCCGTCAGCTGCGCGCGGCGCTCCAATCGCTTGAAGCGGAAATCATGTTCGGGCATACACCGCTGCATATCGCCTCGGGACAAATTGCCGCACAGCTTTCCAAACCTGTATCGTTATTGTTTCAAGCTTTCAGCAGAAGGCTTGAGCAGGGAAGCGATTCCGCCAAAACGGCTTGGGAACAGAGCTTGAAACATAATTGGTCGTCCATGGCGATGAAAAAAAGCGAATATGATGTACTGAAGCAATTCGGAGAGACGCTCGGGCTCCATGACCGTGTTTCTCAGCAGAAACATATCAAGCTTGCGCTTACACATTTGGAAGCGGCGGAAGCGGATGCCGGACGGGCGCAGGCGAAAAATGAAAAAATGGTGAAAAGCTTAGGATTTTTAGCCGGACTGTTACTCATTCTTCTATTGATGTAAACATGAGGGGAGCAAACATAAAATGGGAGTCGACGTAAATGTCATTTTTCAAATCGCCGGAGTCGGTATCGTGGTTGCGTTTCTGCACACCATACTTGACCAAATGGGAAAAAAAGAATACGCCCAGTGGGTGACGCTGCTTGGCTTTATCTATATTTTATTTATGGTGGCGACGATTGTCGATGACCTGTTCAAAAAGATCAAAGCTGTGTTTCTATTCCAAGGATAGGGGGGCTTACAGATTGAGATTGTTCAAATTGTAGGTTTAGGCCTGATCGCCACATTTCTCTCCCTGATCGTAAAAGAACAGAAACCGACTTTCGCGTTTATGATTGTCGTCTTCAGCGGCTGCGTGATCTTTCTTTATCTCATCGACCAGATTTACGACATTATCAGAATGATAGAAAAAATAGCCGTCAATGCAAATGTCAATATGGTCTATGTGGAAACCATTTTAAAAATTATCGGCATCGCCTACATTGCTGAATTCGGAGCGCAGCTTACAAAGGATGCGGGCCAGGGAGCGATTGCTTCGAAAATAGAGCTGGCCGGAAAAATTTTGATACTGGTAATGGCCGTGCCGATACTCACCGTCATTATTGAAACGATTCTCGGACTTATTCCTTCTTGATCATAAATAAAATGGAAAGGGGGGCACAAAAAATGAAGCGCTTTCGGTGGGCGGGAGCTTTTTTGTTCATCCTCTTATTTTTTCAGACTGAATGTGTACAAGCTGCCGGAACAGACGGTGCGTCGCAGGAAACCGCAGTTCACCAAGAATCCGCTGATGAAGTGGCGAAAAAGCAGGCCGAAGCGCTGAAAACAGAAGGCATCGGAAAGTTTTGGGACGACATCATGACAGAATACGGCGGTCTTCTGCCTGAAAGCCAAAAGGGAAGCATCATCGACTTTATTAACGGAGAAAAAACGTTCTCACCGGAGGCATGGCTGAAGGCTTTATTTTCATACTTGTTTCATGAAGTGCTCGCAAACGGAAAGCTTCTGGGAACTTTGATTCTTCTCACCATTTTTTGTGTCATTCTGCAGCTCCTGCAAAATGCGTTCCAGCAGAGCACCGTCAGCAAAGTGGCTTATGCAATCGTCTACATGGTGCTGATTATTCTCGCTTTAAACAGCTTTCATGTTGCCGTCAATTATGCCAGTGAAGCAATTCAGACGATGACAAGCTTCATTCTCGCGCTCATCCCGCTTTTACTCGCGCTTTTGGCGTCTTCCGGGGGAGCCGTCTCCGCAGCTTTTTTTCACCCCGTTATTTTATTTCTGATGAATACGAGCGGCCTTCTTATTCAAAACATCGTCATGCCGCTTATCTTCCTGTCAGCGATTTTAAGCATCGTCAGCACGATGACGGATCAATATAAAGTCACGCAGCTTGCCAATCTGCTCAGAAATATCGCGATCGGCGCGCTTGCCGTATTTCTCACCGTGTTTCTCGGCGTCATCTCCGTACAGGGGGCTTCGGCTGCCGTGACGGACGGGATTACGCTCAGGACTGCAAAATTTATAACAGGCAATTTTATTCCCGTGCTCGGCCGGATGTTTACGGATGCGACGGATACGGTCATCAGCGCCTCGCTCTTATTAAAAAACACCGTGGGAATCCTCGGAGTCGGAATTTTGATCTGCATCTCCGCGTTTCCGGCGATCAAAGTGCTCTCGCTCGCTTTTATTTATAAGCTCGCGGCCGCTATTCTGCAGCCGCTCGGAGGCGGGCCCGTCATTACGTGCCTCGGCGTCATCAGCAGAAGCGTACTGTATATTTTCGCGGCGCTCGCCATCGTCTCTCTCATGTTTTTCCTCAGCATCACAGTCATTATTACAGCAGGCAACCTCACCATGATGATGAAATAAAGGAGGCCCATTGGATATGAGCTTTTTAACAGAATGGCTGACAAGCATTATTTTATTTATCTTATTCGCCATCGTCATCGACATGCTGCTGCCCAGCTCCAGTATGCAAAAATACGCAAAGATGGTTGTCAGTCTGCTGTTAATCATTGTCATGCTCAACCCGATATTCAAACTTTTCAAAACAGACCCGGAAATCATCTTCGATTATTTGACAAAACAAGAGCAATCTCAATCCGCTGATATAAAAAATCAAATTAAATCAGAAAAAAAAGAAATACAAGCATCAAACCGCGCATATGTTTTAGAAGAAATGGCTGTCCAACTAAAAAAGAAAGCGGAGGAGATGTTCAGTCATGACGAATACAAAATAGACGACATCCGCCTTACAGCGGAAGAACAGGTTCGTTCAGAAGAAGATGTAAAAACGATCAGCGTGTATATGGCCCCATCTTCTGAAAAAACCGTGCAAACCGTCGCACCGATCGACATCCGCACAGACCGCAAATACGAACCGGAAGGCGCAGCCGACAAAAAAGAGGCCGCAGACATCAAAGAAAAACTTGCGGATATATGGGAAATCGGCAGTGAGAAAATTACGGTTTATATGGAAGGCGGGGAGAAAAACGGCCATGAATAAAAACGGACTATGGACCATACTCAAAAAACAGCTGATGATCGGACAGGCGAAAGACGGAGAAAAACCAAAACTGACAAAATATCATTACTTTCTGTTCGTGTTTGTGCTCGGGGTATCTTTTATGCTGGTGAGCCAGCTGTTCTCTTCACCGGAGAATACCGGGAAGGACCAAGCGGTGCAGACCGTCATGTCCGGCCGAACGGAAGACAAAAGCGGGCAAAAAAGCGCACCCGTTTTTAAGGCATCGAAAGACGGCAGCGCAAAAACCACGATCGATGATTACGAAAGAGACTATGAAAACCAGCTGAAAGAAATCCTTGAAACGATTATCGGCGTGGAGGATGTCTCAATTGTCGTAAACGTAGACGCAACATCTTTGAAAGTGTTTGAGAAAAATAAAACGAAAAAAGACACCACCACTGAAGAAACCGATAAAGAAGGCGGCAAAAGAAGCGTAACCGATCAAACCTCTGAAGAACAAATTGTCATGATTCGAAACGGGGATCAGGAAACCCCGGTCGTCGTCCAGACGAAAAAGCCCGATATCCGCGGTGTACTCGTTGTCGCTCAGGGAGTGGACAACGTTCAAATAAAAAAAACCATCATTGATGCCGTCACAAGGGTGCTTGATGTTCCGAGCTACCGTGTAGCGGTTGCCCCTAAAAAAATCAAGGAGGATTCATAAATCATGCTGAAAAAACAAACGGTTTGGCTTTTAACAATGCTCAGTCTCGTCGTGGTATTAAGTGTTTATTATATTATGTCGCCGGAAAGCAAAAATGCCGTGCAGATGAAAAGCGAAAAAAGCAGCGGAGAAGTCGCCACTGAAAAAACGCCGGCTCCTGAAACGAAAGATAAGAGCGGAAGCGGCACGGAAAAAGAAGACGGTACAAAAGGAACGAAAGATTCTAAAGGCACAAAAGAGGATAAAGAAACATCAGCCGAAGCTTCGGACAAAGACGGATCGGTCGCCACAGAAACAGCTGATGAAAACTTATTTACCGCATACCGCATGGAGCTTGAAGACGCGAGAAGCAAAGAAAGGGAACAGTTAAACAGCATTGTTTCAAGCGATGATGCGACCGCAAAGGAAAAAAGCGAAGCCTACGATAAAATGACGGCGCTGAGCAATGCTGAAGGGACGGAAAAACAGCTGGAAACGCTGATTAAAACACAAGGCTACAAAGATGCGCTCGTGGATGCTGAAGGAGACAAAATCAACATTACCGTCATGTCTGACAAACATTCAAACGCAAAAGCTTCCGCTATCATTGACCTGGTGGAAAAAGAAATCAAGACGATGAAAGACGTCGCCGTCACGTTTGAACCGACAAAATAAGAGACCTGAACCGCCCGCACCCGCTGCGGGCTTTTCTGATGTCATTTTAGATCAGTGTTGAATTTACACAAGCGCTCCTGTAAGATAAACATAGTATGTACTTTTAGTAGCAACCCATAAATTTCTATTTTTTATACATAGGAGTGGAAACTGATGTTAAAAATCAACGAAATTCATGAACTGATAAAAAGAATCGATGAATCTTCCATCGACGAATTTGTTTACGAAATTGAAGGCGTAAGCCTCAAACTGAAAAAAAATGAAGCGCCGGCAGTGAATGTAACGGGACAAGCCCAAGCCGTTCCCGCCGCTTACGCACCTGCTCCGCAGGCTGCAAAACCGGAAGCGAGTGAAGCCGCTCCTGCTCAGGAAGCGCCGAAACAAGACGAAAACCTGCACAAAATTACGTCTCCGATGGTCGGAACGTTTTATGCTTCTTCATCGCCGGAAGCCGGCCCTTACGTAAACCAAGGTTCAAAAGTGAGCGAAAATACAGTTGTTTGTATCGTAGAAGCAATGAAACTCTTTAACGAGATTGAAGCCGAAGTAAAAGGAGAAATCGTTGAAGTGTTAGTTGAAAACGGCCAGCTGGTCGAATACGGACAACCTCTATTTCTTGTAAAAGCTGAGTAAGGAGACCTGCTATTATGATTAAAAAGCTATTGATCGCCAACCGAGGAGAAATCGCCGTCAGAATCATCCGGGCCTGCAAAGAGCTGGGCATTGAAACTGTAGCCGTTTATTCTGAGGCAGATAAAGACGCCCTGCATGTCCAAATGGCCGATGAGGCTTTTTGTATCGGGCCGAAAACATCAAAAGAAAGCTATTTAAATGTAACGAACATCGTCAGCGTCGCAAAGCTGACCGGCACGGATGCGATTCATCCGGGATACGGGTTTTTAGCTGAAAACGCCGACTTTGCCGAGCTGTGCGAGGAATTAAACGTAACGTTTGTCGGCCCTACGGCTGACGCCATTTCAAAAATGGGAACAAAAGATATCGCGCGCGACACGATGCAGCTGGCGGGCGTGCCGATTGTGCCCGGTTCAAAAGGAATCATAAAAAATACGGAAGAAGCGGTTTCGCTTGCAGGTGAAATTGGGTATCCTGTCATTATAAAAGCCACTGCGGGCGGAGGCGGAAAAGGCATCCGGGTCGCACGCACAGAAGAAGAACTGATCAAAGGCATTGAGATTACCCAGCAGGAAGCCGCTACGGCATTCGGAAATCCGGGTGTGTACATCGAGAAGTACATAGAAGATTTCCGCCATGTTGAAATTCAGGTGCTTGCGGATAATTACGGAAACACGATCCATCTCGGAGAGCGTGACTGTTCTATCCAAAGACGTCTGCAAAAACTTCTTGAAGAGTCACCGTCACCTGCGCTTGATTCTGAAATCAGGGAGCAGATGGGTGAAGCAGCGGTAAAAGCAGCGAAGGCCGTCGGTTACACGGGAGCCGGCACAGTAGAATTCATCTATGACTACAGAGAACAGCGCTACTACTTCATGGAGATGAACACGCGTATTCAAGTAGAGCACCCTGTCACAGAAATGGTGACGGGAACGGATCTGATCAAAGAACAGATCAAAGTGGCATCCGGACAGGAGCTTTCGCTCAGACAGGAAGATGTTGAATTTAACGGCTGGGCGATTGAATGCCGCATCAACGCTGAAAACCCTGCGAAAAACTTCATGCCTTCACCCGGTAAAATTAACATGTACCTGCCGCCGGGCGGACTCGGTGTACGCGTGGATTCAGCCGCATATCCCGGCTACTCGATCCCGCCGTACTATGACAGTATGATTGCTAAAGTCATCACATACGGAACAACGCGTGATGAGGCAGTCGCACGGATGAAACGCGCGCTGAGCGAATTCGTGATTGAAGGTATTGAAACGACGATTCCGTTCCATTTGAAACTGCTTGAACACGAAACATTTGTCAGCGGAGAGTTTAATACAAAGTTTTTAGAAACATATGATGTAATGGGCTCATAATTTTTGCGGGAGGTGAATTGAATGGAAGACAACAGTGTGCTTAAAATGGATCATGATGAGGCTCATTTAGGCAAGGTTGAAATTGCTCCTGAGGTCATTGAAGTCATTGCCGGCATCGCCGCTTCCGAAGTTGAAGGAGTTGCTGAAATGCGCGGCAATTTCGCCACGGGCGTCGTAGAACGCTTCGGCAAAATCAATCACGGCAAAGGCGTAAAGGTCGATTTAGCCGATGACGGGATTACCATCGACGTCTATTGCGTCGTTCAATTCGGGATCTCGATCCCGAAAGTGGCGGCAAGCGTTCAGGAGAATATCCGCCAAACCTTATTAAACATGACGTCTCTGACCATTAATGAAATCAATATTCATATCGTCGGCATTCAATTTGACACGAAAGCCCAAGAAGTCGAAATCGACGAAGAAATGTAATGAGCGTATAAAAACCAAGGGGATGGGCAGCCCTTTGGTTTTTTATACGTTTCCCGTCATTTCAGGCATGAAGAAAGCCGGCTTACAAACGGCAGCCGAGTTTCTTCATGCTGTGAAATCCGAATGAAATTAATGCGTTTTGTGAAAATATTCGGCATTAGGGTAAAAAACCTAAATTTCGACATGCGATTGAGAAAAAAATATGTTATGATCTCTTTAAGCTTAACGACAAGCGGATAAAGCGGATCTGAAGGAGAAAGAAAATGAAAAGAAGAACAGCTAGAGAAAAAGCTTTGCAGGCACTTTTTCAGATTGATGTCAGCGATATTGCACCGAACGATGCCATTGAGCACGCGCTTGATGGTGAAAAAACAGATGCCTTCTTTGAACAGCTGGTGTACGGAGTGATCGAACATCAGGTTCAGCTTGATGAAATGATTTCCGGCCATCTCGTCAATTGGAAGCTTGACCGGATTGCAAACGTAGACCGCGCGATCCTGCGTCTGGCGGTGTATGAAATGGTTTATTCTGACGACATTCCTGCAAACGTGTCATTAAACGAAGCAATCGAGCTGGCAAAACGGTTCGGCGACGATAAAGCTGCAAAATTCGTAAACGGGGTTCTTTCTAACATTAAAACTGATATCGAATCATAGGAGGAAAGAAAATGACTGCAACAATCATCGACGGAAAAGAAACGGCTAAAGAAAAACGCGAACAATTGGCAAAAGAAGTAGAAGAGCTGAAAGCACAAGGCGTAGTGCCTGGATTGGCGGTCATTTTAATCGGAGACGATCCCGCTTCTGTTTCATATGTGACAGGCAAGAAAAAAGCCGCTGAAACAATGGGAATGAAATTTAAGCTTGACCGCTTTGACTCAAGCTTAACCGAGGCGGAGCTTTTAACAGTGATTGATCAGTATAATCAAAATCCGGAATTCCACGGCATTCTCGTCCAGCTGCCGCTCCCGGATCATATTTCTGAAAAAGCCGTAATCGAGCGGATCTCCCCTGATAAGGATGTTGACGGTTTCCACCCTCTCAACGTCGGGAAAATGCTGCTTGGCGAAGATACATTTCTTCCATGCACGCCGCACGGAATTGTCGAGTTATTGAAAAAGACGAACGTAGATCTTTCCGGCAAAGAAGTTGTTGTAGTCGGACGAAGCAATATTGTCGGTAAACCGGTCGGCCAGCTGCTGCTGAACGAAAACGCGACCGTCACATATTGCCATTCCCGGACGAAAAATATGTCTGAGCATACGAAAAAAGCAGATATTCTTGTGGTAGCGGTCGGTAAAGCGAACTTCATCAAAGCCGATCAAATCAAAGAGGGCGCCATTGTCATTGATGTCGGCGTCAACCGTCTCGAAAGCGGAAAACTTTGCGGAGACGTTCAGTTTGATGAAGCGAAAGAAAAAGCATCTTTCATTACGCCGGTGCCGGGCGGAGTAGGTCCGATGACCATCACAATGCTTGCGCATAATACTGTTAAATCTGCCAGACGTACGTTATCATAGATAACCGGAGACAGTCACAAAAAGTGTGACAATGAGCACGATACCCGCTTCTTAAGGCTCCTTTCAGCCAGAGCGGGTTTTCTTAGTTTAGGGCAAAAAGCCTTTATGAAAGGAGTGCAGGATGTGAGTGAAGCGGCATATGTCACGGTTTCCGCGCTGACCAAATACATTAAACGAAAATTCGATGTGGACCCTCATCTTGAAGACATTTGGATTAAGGGTGAGCTCTCCAATGTTAAAATTCATACGAGAGGCCACATCTATTTTACATTAAAAGATGAGCATGCCCGCATGCAGGCCGTCATGTTTCAGAGGCAAAGTTCGAGGCTTGCGTTTAAGCCAGAAGACGGAATGAAGGTCATCGTAAGAGGCGGCATCTCCGTCTATGAACCGAGCGGAAGCTATCAGCTGTACGCGAAGGAAATGCAGCCGGACGGTGTGGGGGCGCTCTACTTAGCATATGAAGAATTAAAGAAAAAACTTGCCGGCGAAGGGTTGTTTGATGACCGGCATAAGCAGGCCATCCCCGCTTTTCCGGCCACGATCGGGGTCGTCACGTCACCGACGGGAGCTGCCGTCAGAGACGTCATTACCACACTCAAAAGAAGATACCCCCTTGTGAAAGTCATTGTGCTTCCCGCGCTCGTTCAAGGTGAAAATGCCAGCAGATCGATTGTGAAGCGCATTGAAGAAGCCAATGCACAAAAAATGTGTGACGTCCTGATCGTCGGAAGGGGAGGGGGCTCGATCGAAGAATTGTGGGCATTTAACGAAGAAATCGTGGCCCGGGCGATTTTTGCTTCCGCCATTCCGATTATATCAGCCGTCGGACATGAAACAGATTTTACAATCAGTGATTTCGTCGCGGATATCCGGGCGGCAACGCCGACAGGAGCGGCAGAAATCGCCGTCCCCCACACGACGGACTTAATGGAACGGACAAAAACGGCGGAAGTCCGCCTGACAAGAGCGATGCAGCAGCATATCAGCAAGAAAAAAGAACGGGTTCAATCGCTCCAGTCATCCTACGCGTTCCGTTTTCCGAAACGATTGTATACCCAAAAAGAACAGCAGTTTGACCTTTTGTATCAGCAGTTCCAATCACAGCTCACAGGGCTTACGGACAGGAAACAAAGGCAGCTGGAGCGGAATACGTACAGATTAACGGCGCTCCACCCTGAAACCCAGCTGAAACAGGCGAAAAAACGGTACGAGGAGCGCTCAAATCAGCTCGCCCGAAGCATGAATGTCCAGCTGAAGCAGCTTCATTCGCAGTTCCAGACGGTTCTTGGTAAACTGAATGCATTAAGTCCCCTTCAGGTGATGGAGAGAGGATACAGCCTGGCCTATAAAGACAAAGAGCTGATCAAAAGCGTTGATCAAGTGGAACAAAATGATACGGTAGAAGTAAAGATGACAGACGGCGTTCTGACGTGTGAAGTATTGCAAAAGAGAGGCGAACGATAATGACAGAAACCAAAAAAAGTGAAGAGCTGACATTTGAAGAGGCGATGAAAGGCCTTGAAAGCATTGTGGCAAAGCTTGAAGAAGGAGACGTGCCGCTGGAGCAGGCGATTAATTATTTTCAGGAAGGGATGGCCCTTTCAAAAATGTGCCATGAAAAGCTTCAGCATGTCGAAAAGCAAATGGACTTTATTTTAAAAGATAACGGCGAACTTGCACCTTTCAGCGTTCAGGAGGAAGACGAAGGTGACAAATAAACTGGACGCATTTTTAGCATCGCGCAAACAACTGATTGAACAGCAGCTTTCTTTGTATACAGAACGGCTTGCAATGCCGGAAACCCTCAAAAAATCTATGCTGTATTCTTTGGAAGCGGGCGGAAAGAGGCTGCGCCCCCTCGTCGTCTTAGCCGTTCTGAATGCTTACGGAAAAGATGAAAAAGACGGGATTCCGGTCGGATGCGCTGTCGAAATGATTCATACGTATTCTTTGATCCATGATGATCTGCCTTGCATGGACGATGATGATCTGCGCCGGGGAAAGCCCACAAACCATAAAGTCTTCGGAGAAGCGGCAGCCGTATTGGCCGGAGACGGGCTTCTGACAGAAAGCTTTAAACTGATCACATCTCATGTGTCTGAGGCGGTTTCAGCAGAAAAACGGCTCCGTCTCGTCGATGAGCTGATCAGCGCGGCGGGAACGGAAGGAATGGTCGGCGGACAGGCTGCCGACATGGAAGCGGAACAAAAGCGGATAACGCTTGAGGAGCTGGAATCCATCCACGAGCGGAAAACGGCCAAGCTCCTCGGTTTTTCCGTGACGGCGGGCGCCATTTTGGCAGATGCGCCGGAGGATGAAGTCGAAAAGCTCCGTCTGTTCAGCAGCCATATCGGCATCGGATTCCAAATCAGAGACGACATCCTTGATATTGAAGGGCATGAGGAGAAGATCGGCAAACCGGTCGGCTCAGACACGTCGAATGAAAAATCAACGTATCCGTCGCTTTTAACGCTTGAAGGCGCGAAAGAAAAGCTTGCGTATCATATCAGCGAGGCGAAACAGATCATCAGCGGCCTTTCTCTTCAGAAAGAATTGCTGCATGACCTCTGTGATTTAATCGCGGCGAGAGATCATTAAAAACGGTCCTGATTTGAAGGGGCTGCCGCTCCTATGGTAAAATGTAAGCAGTTTCGATGAAAATACAAAGGGAGTCTTTTTCTCTTTTCAAAAAGACACTGTTTAATTTGCAGAAATTCATGCTGAAAGTGAGTTGATCCGCTTTGGATCTTTTATCAATACAGGACCCGTCATTTCTTAAAAAGATGTCAATTGAACAGCTGGAAGAGCTGAGTGAGGAGATCCGCAATTTCCTCATCACATCGCTGTCTGCCTCTGGCGGCCATATCGGGCCGAACCTTGGGGTTGTCGAGCTGACAATTGCGCTTCACAAAGAATTTGACAGTCCGAAAGATAAATTTTTATGGGATGTCGGACATCAGTCCTATGTTCATAAACTGTTAACCGGACGCGGCAAGGAGTTTGAAACCTTGCGCCAATATAAAGGGCTTTGCGGTTTCCCGAAACGCAGCGAAAGCGAACATGACGTATGGGAAACAGGGCACAGCTCAACCTCGCTCTCAGGCGCGATGGGAATGGCTGCCGCCCGTGATATTAAAGGATCGAAAGAATATATCATCCCGATTATCGGAGACGGCGCTTTAACCGGAGGAATGGCGCTTGAAGCGCTGAACCATATCGGTGATGAGAAAAAAGACATGATCGTCATCCTGAATGATAATGAGATGAGCATTGCGCCGAATGTCGGGGCGATTCATTCTATGCTGGGACGGCTTCGCACGGCCGGCAAATATCAATGGGTAAAAGACGAGCTTGAATATTTATTTAAGCGCATCCCGGCCGTCGGCGGAAAATTGGCCGCCACAGCTGAACGGATAAAAGACAGTTTGAAATATATGCTTGTGTCAGGCATGTTTTTTGAAGAGCTGGGCTTTACGTATTTAGGCCCGGTTGACGGTCATTCCTACCACGAACTGTTTGAAAACCTGCAATACGCCAAAAAAACGAAAGGCCCTGTCCTGTTACATGTCATTACGAAAAAGGGCAAAGGCTATAAACCGGCTGAGACCGACACAATCGGCACATGGCACGGAACGGGTCCTTATAAAATCAATACGGGTGATTTCGTCAAGCCGAAAGCCGCGGCGCCTTCATGGAGCGGACTTGTCAGCGGCACCGTGCAGGAGCTGGCGCGCGAGGATGACAGAATTGTCGCGATTACACCGGCCATGCCGGTCGGCTCCAAACTGGAAGGGTTTGCGAAAGAATTCCCTGAACGCATGTTTGATGTCGGAATCGCAGAACAGCATGCGGCGACGATGGCGGCTGGAATGGCGCTTCAGGGTATGAAGCCGTTTCTTGCGATCTATTCGACCTTTTTGCAGCGGGCGTACGATCAGGTCGTCCATGACATCTGCCGTCAAAACGCGAATGTGTTTATCGGCATTGACCGCGCCGGTTTGGTCGGCGCTGACGGGGAGACGCATCAAGGCGTCTTTGACATCGCCTTTTTGCGGCATATACCAAACCTCGTTTTAATGATGCCGAAGGATGAAAATGAAGGCCGCCATATGGTCAATACAGCCCTTAATTATGAGGAGGGTCCGATCGCGATGCGCTTCCCGCGCGGGAACGGGCTCGGCGTAAAGATGGATAAAGAGCTGAAAACCATTCCGATCGGAACATGGGAAGTGCTCCGTCCCGGAAAAGACGCGGTCATTTTAACATTCGGTACGACCATTGAAATGGCGCTGGAAGCGGCTGAAGAACTGCAAAAAGAAGGCCTGTCCGTGCGTGTCGTGAATGCGCGGTTTATAAAACCGATTGATAAACAAATGATGAAGGCCATTCTTAATGAAGGCCTGCCGATTTTAACGATAGAAGAAGCCGTGCTTGAAGGCGGATTCGGCAGCACGATTCTTGAATACGCTCATGACCTCGGCATGTATCATACGCCGATTGACAGAATGGGCATCCCAGACCGGTTTATTGAACACGGCAGCGTAACCGCCCTGCTTGAAGAAATCGGTCTCACGAAGGCTGAGGTTATGAACCGGATCAAACTGCTGATGCCGCCGAAGACACATAAAGGAATTGGATCATGACAGCAAAAAAAGAACGATTAGATGTACTTCTTGTAGAAAAAGGCCTTGCGGAAACGCGGGAAAAAGCGAAACGCGCCATTATGGCGGGCATCGTATACTCAAATGAAAACCGATTGGACAAACCGGGTGAAAAAATCGCCCGGGATCTTCCGTTAACGGTAAAAGGAAACCCTCTTAAATACGTCAGCAGAGGCGGATTAAAGCTTGAAAAAGCTCTGGAAGTGTTTCCCGTCTCGGTAAAAGGCAAAACGATGATTGACATCGGCTCGTCTACAGGGGGATTCACGGATTGCGCCCTCCAAAACGGAGCCGAGCGGTCCTACGCAGTGGATGTCGGCTATAATCAGCTTGCTTGGAAGCTCAGACAGGACGAGAGGGTCGTCGTCATGGAACGGACGAATTTCCGCTATTCCGAGCCTTCCGATTTCACAGAGGGTTTGCCGGAATTTGCGACAATCGATGTTTCTTTCATCTCACTCCGCCTCATTCTGCCGGTTTTAAAAACGCTGCTTGTACCGGGGAGCGATTGTATCGCACTGGTGAAGCCGCAATTTGAAGCCGGACGGGAATCCGTCGGAAAAAAAGGCATTGTCAGAGATCCCGGTGTTCATACTGACGTTCTCCGCCGCATGAATCAATTTGCCGCTTCTGAAGGATATACAGTGAAAGGACTGTCCTTCTCACCGATTACAGGGGGAGACGGCAATATTGAGTTTCTGCTTCATTTGGAATGGGGCGGAGAAGACGGAAACGGCGCTGAACTGCCGGAAGAAGACATTCTCCGTACCGTCCGCGAAGCACATGAGACATTAAAAGCCAAAAAGACAGATGTACCGGAATAATAGGGGGCTATTATTCCTTTTTTCTGCCATCATGTACTTTTTATCAAGAAGCGGTTAACATAATGACAAGAACAGCTTGAAAACAGAGGTGCTTACATGACAAAAGGCCAAAGGCATATAAAAATCAGAGAGCTTATTACAAGCCATGAGATTGAAACGCAGGATGACTTAGTTGACATGCTGAGAGAAGAAGGATATAAGGTAACTCAGGCGACTGTCTCCAGAGACATTAAAGAGCTGCATCTCGTAAAGGTGCCGACAAACAACGGCTCCTACAAATACAGCCTGCCGGCGGATCAGCGGTTCAATCCGCTGTCAAAACTGAAGCGTTCATTAATGGATGCGTTCGTAAAAATTGACTCAGCAAGCCATATGATCGTATTAAAAACGATGCCGGGGAATGCTCAGGCAATCGGCGCTCTGATGGATAATCTCGAATGGGAAGAAATCATGGGCACGATTTGCGGAGATGACACGATCTTAATCATCTGCAGGACGCCTGAAGATACGGAGGGCGTTCAAAGCCGTCTTTTGGAGCTGCTGTAGCGTAATTATCAGATAAAAGGTGGAATGCTGTTTGTTAGCTGAACTATCAATAAAAAACTTTGCCATTATAGAGGAACTGACGATTTCGTTTGAACGGGGGCTCACCGTCCTGACGGGAGAAACAGGGGCCGGCAAGTCAATTATTATAGACGCCGTTTCCCTATTAGTCGGCGGCCGCGGCTCGTCTGAATTTGTCCGTTACGGTGAAACAAAGGCCGAGCTTGAAGGACTGTTTCTTTTGGACAGCGGTCATCCCGTTTTTGAAGTATGCCGTGAGCAGGGAATAGACGCATCTGACGACATGATTGTCATGAGAAGGGACATTAATGCCGGAGGAAAAAGCGTCTGCCGTGTCAACGGAAAATTAGTGACGATTGCGGCTTTAAGGGAGATCGGCAGACTTTTATTAGATATTCACGGACAGCATGATAACCAGCTGTTAATGGAGGACGATAAACACTTAGAGCTGTTGGACAGGTTTGCGGGCGCTGAGGCCGAATCCGCGCTTCAGGCTTACCATGAAGGCTATGAGCGTTATATGAAGCTGCTCAAAAAAGTGAAGAAGCTGTCAGAAAGCGAGCAGGAAATGGCGCATCGGTTAGACCTGATTCAATTTCAGCTTGAAGAAATCGAGTCGGCGAAGCTTGAATTGAATGAAGACGAGCTTCTTCAGGAAGAGCGGAAGCAGATATCCAATTTTGAAAAAATTTATGAATCATTGCAAAACGCCTATAATGCGCTCCGCAGCGAACAGGGGGGGCTTGACTGGGTCGGAATGGCCTCTGCCCAGCTTGAAGATATTTCGGATATCAATGAACCGCTGCAAAAGCTGTCAGAAAGTGTGTCAAGTTCCTATTATCTGCTGGAGGATGCAACCTTTCAGATGCGCAATCTGTTAGATGATCTGGAATATGACCCGGAACGGCTGAATTTTATTGAAACCCGTTTAAACGAAATTAAACAGCTGAAGCGCAAATACGGAGCGACGGTAGAAGACATTTTGGAATACGGCTCCAAAATAGAAGAGGAAATCGATCAAATCGAGAACCGCGACAGCCACCTTGAAGCGCTGAAGAAGGAATTGGAGTCGGTCGGCAAAGATGTGGCCGTAGAAGCCGCCAATTTATCAAAAATCAGAAAAGCTTGGGCTAAGAAACTGGCGGAAGCGATTCATCAGGAATTAAAAAGTCTGTATATGGGCAAATCAACGTTTGATACGGAATTTCTCGTGAAAACCGATCCGTCAGCCAGTGAAGCACCGGTTGTTAACGGGCAGCCCGTGCAGCTTACCCAAAAGGGGATTGACCTTGTGAAGTTTTTAATTTCAACAAACACCGGTGAGCCTTTAAAACCGCTGTCAAAGGTCGCTTCCGGAGGCGAGCTTTCAAGGGTGATGCTGGCGATGAAGAGTATTTTTTCTTCCCAGCAGGATGTCACCTCCATCATCTTTGACGAAGTGGACACCGGTGTAAGCGGGCGGGTTGCCCAAGCCATCGCGGAAAAAATCCATAAAGTATCGACCGGTTCACAGGTGCTCTGCATTACACACCTGCCGCAGGTTGCAGCTATGGCGGATACGCACCTTCTAATCGCAAAAGAATTCAAAGACGGCCGGACGACAACGCATGTCACGCCGCTTTCCAAACAGGACAAGGTAGCGGAAATCGGCCGCATGATTGCGGGCGTCGAAGTGACCGATCTGACAAAACGGCATGCACAAGAGCTTTTAAAACAGGCCGGACAGGTAAAAACGACAGGATAAGCTGCTGATACAGGCAGCTTATTTTTTTGTTCCATTTCTCTAACAGTGTATCCAATGTTTTTCTTCGTATGCCGGTTATAAATCAAGCGCAGGAAGGCAAAAGTATAGATGTAGCAGAAAAAGAAAGTGGTGTGGGATAGGAGCGAGGAGAGTGAAGGAATGAATGCACGATAACATGAGGAAAGCAATAGGTGTAATTCTCCTTGTTTCTTTACTAAGTGTAGGCTTTTTTAAGCCGTTTAAAGAATATTTACTGATACCATCAGAAATGAGCGTCTTTGAAAACCAGACACAGGCCGTTCCGGTCAATGCATCAATAAGCGCTGAAAAGGGCGAATTATCAGAAGCCTTTACGCTGAAAGAAGAGCACGGCCATGCAAACATAACAGGGCAAACACAAGGCCGGTCAGAAGTAGTATATGATCTTGCCGGGTTTCCCATTAAAAAAACAAAAGTGCGTGTCCTTCCAGAATTGAAGGTCATTCCGGGCGGACAGTCCATCGGTGTAAAACTGCATTCAGTCGGTGTTTTGGTGGTCGGTTTTCACCAAGTGATGACAAAGGATGGAAAAAAGTCTCCGGGAGAACAAGCGGGAATTGAATCTGGCGACATCATTATTAAAATGAACGGACATAAAATTGAAAAAATGAGCGACATCGCCCCGTTTATTCAAAAAGCGGGCAAAACCGGTGAATCTTTGGATTTATTGGTGAAACGCGATAAGCAAAAAATCAAAACAAAGCTGATTCCGACAAAGGACGAAGCCGAGGGGAAATATCGAATCGGCCTTTATATCCGCGATTCGGCAGCCGGCATCGGCACCATGACATTTTTTGAACCGAAAACAAAAAAATACGGCGCATTGGGCCACGTCATCTCTGATATGGATACAAAAAAACCGATTGTTGTAGAAGACGGAGAAATCGTCCGTTCAACTGTAACATCGATTGAAAAAGGAAAAGGCGGCAATCCCGGCGAAAAACTGGCAAGGTTTTCGTCAGAACGGAAAACGATCGGCGATATTAACCGCAACAGCCCGTTCGGCATCTTCGGGACACTGCATCAGCCGATTAAAAACAACATTTCCGACAAAGCGCTTCCGATTGCTTTGTCAAATGAAGTGAAAAAAGGACCTGCGCAAATGCTGACGGTTATCGAAAACGATAAAGTAGAGAAATTTGATATTGAAATCGTCAGCACCACGCCGCAAAAATTCCCGGCGACAAAGGGAATGGTGTTGAAAGTGACAGATCCGAAACTGCTGAAAAGAACCGGCGGAATCGTTCAGGGGATGAGCGGAAGCCCGATCATCCAGAACGGAAAGGTCGTCGGAGCCGTAACCCACGTATTTGTCAATGATCCGACAAGCGGCTACGGCGTTCATATCGAATGGATGCTGTCTGAAGCGGGTGTTGATGTTTACGGGAAAGACAAAGCAAGCTGACTGCCGGATGATCCGGCAGTTTTTTTATGTGATGCGTTCTTCACTTCTTTCCTGGATTCATGTAAAATAAGACATGAAGATTTTTCGACAAATTCACGTTTCCTGATTTGTCAAACTTAATTTTTAGTCGAAAAACCTAGAAAATGCTAGAAAAACAAAGATATACCACTATTATTGGTAAATATGGATTTTTTAAAAGGGGAAGTAGTGGTTTTGTCGAATGTAACATGTAGCAGTCAAATGGGTTGCGTCCTGTTAATACATTGGGGGAGGAAGAAACGTGGAGAAAATTAAAGTTTGTGTTGCTGATGATAATCGAGAGCTTGTAAGCCTGTTGAGTGAATATATAGAGGGACAGGATGATATGGAAGTGATCGGCGTTGCTTATAACGGACAGGAATGTCTTTCTTTGTTTAAAGATAAGAATCCAGATGTGCTCGTTTTAGACATTATCATGCCGCATCTGGACGGACTTGCGGTTTTGGAGCGTCTGCGGGAATCAGAGCTCGAGAAGCAGCCGAACGTCATCATGCTGACGGCATTCGGTCAGGAAGACGTTACGAAAAAAGCCGTCGATTTAGGCGCGTCCTATTTCATCCTGAAGCCGTTTGATATGGAAAACCTTGTCGGCCATATTCGCCAGGTAAGCGGAAATGTCAGCAGTGTCACACACCGTGCGCCGTCTGCGCAAAGCAGCATTATCCGCAGCCAGCCTGAGCCGAAGCGGAAAAATCTCGATGCCAGCATTACAAGCATTATCCATGAGATCGGTGTGCCTGCCCATATCAAAGGCTATCTTTATTTGCGTGAAGCCATTTCCATGGTGTATAACGATATTGAACTCCTCGGCAGCATCACAAAAGTCCTTTATCCCGACATCGCCAAAAAATTCAACACGACCGCAAGCCGTGTAGAACGGGCCATCCGCCACGCCATTGAAGTCGCATGGAGCAGGGGAAATATTGATTCCATTTCTTCACTGTTCGGATATACGGTAAGCATGACAAAAGCAAAGCCAACCAATTCAGAGTTCATCGCGATGGTTGCTGACAAGCTGAGATTGGAGCATAAAGCTTCGTAACGCAAGCTTTTGGCTAAATGTCTTTTTCGCGCCTTCTATTCCGTGCATGAACGCGGAAGAGAAGGCGTTTTGAAATTTTGCTGACGAAAACAATGGAAATCACTCACGCCGGTACTTGTTCTATACATAAATGCGGGATCTATGCCGTCTACACGTATAATACCGGAGCTGATATTTTAATGATTTTGCCGTCTCTGAAATAAAAGCGGGGGACGCGGCGGCTTAACACAGATAAGACTTCGTAGCTGATCGTACCGAGCATTTCGGCAATTTCATCAACGGAAATCTCGGCTCCTTGTTGTTTACCGTAGATGACGACTTCTTCTCCTTGTTTGCCCTCATTCTCACCTAAACTGACCATGATCATATCCATTGTCACTCTCCCCGCCACCGGCACCCGTCTGCCGCGGTGAAGAATAAACCCGCGGTTGGACAGGGCGCGGGAGTAACCGTCAGCATAGCCGATTGGAATCGTCGCGATGGTTTCACCAGGTTCGGCGATATATGTGGCGCCATAACTGACGGTCCGGGGATCTGTCACCATGGCTTTCACATAAGCGATACGCGCCTTTAAACTTAGTGCGGGTGTGAGATCCACGAGGTTCAGTTCCTTTATCGAGGCGGACGGATATAAACCATATAACCCAATGCCTAAACGGATCATGTCGGCGCTGAATTCCGGGAATGCGATAGCGGCGGCTGTATTGCACATATGCACGGTAGGCAGCGTAATGTCTTGATTTTTTAAAAAGCGGAGAAAGCTGATAAACTTTTCGTGCTGCAGCATCGTCAGCTCAGTGTCCGGTTCATCCGCTGTTGAAAAATGTGTAAAGATGCCATCCCATGACAGATATGTACTCGACTTGAGCGCTTTCACCACTGCTAAAAGATCTTCTTCCGTACGCACACCCAGCCGGCCCATTCCCGTATCCACATTGATATGAATGGACAGCCGTTTCGAATCTGCTTCTTTTTCCAATATCCGATTCGCTTTTTTGATCCAGCTGACTTGAAACGCTGATAATGTTATGTTCCAAACGGCAGATTTTTTCACACAGCTGAGAGCTGTGAAGCCGAGCACAAGAATAGGTGCCGTAATTCCCGCTCTCCGTAACACAATTCCCTCTTCGACACTTGCGACAGCGAGCTCGCTCGCCCCGCTTTCCAGTGCCTGCCGCGCTACTTCCACAGACCCGTGGCCATAAGCGTTCGCTTTTACGACGGCCATAATTTTAGACGTATTCGGAATATGGCGGCGGATCGCCCGTACATTCTTTTTTATCGCATCAAGGTCAACTTCAATCCAAACTTCCCGGCAAAGTTTTTTCATCACGATTCCTTCTTTCCTTAATGAGATTCAGTACTCATGCTTTCAATCTGCATTCTATTCATCTTTAACTGAAATCATTCAAAACATGGAAAGGTGATCGCTGATGTTTAAAATCAAGTTTTCGGGAAATCAGTGTGCCTGCTTTATTTATGCAGTTAGGGCTGCTTGGCAGCCCTTAAATTGACTTTACAATATTCTGATCTGAAAATTGATGTTCAAACATTTTGGACTGGCTTACAGCATTGTTTTGAATGACAATGCCGATATTTCCCCCTCCGGCACCGAAAACGGTTTTTGATGCAGTCAGCGGACTGATGGATATGGCGCCGCCAACATTGACAACTCCGTTTCCTGATACGTTGTTTATCGTAATCGGGCAACCGCTCATTCTATTTTTTCTCCTTTCTCTCACAGTCTACTAACTATATGTACGCTGTGATATGGAATAAGATTAAACAAAACGGCAAAAAGAATCCGGCTGCTGCCAGCCGGAAAGGGAGGGAAATACGGATGTCATAGTGTTTTCGTTACATTTTGATCAGAGTATTGAGAGCTTGAAGATTGAGATGTGCTGGATTGATTCATTTGCAGGACCATCCCTGTATTTCCCCCACCTGAGCCGTAGACGGTTTTTGATACGGTTAAAGGACTTATCGAAAACGCACCGCCGACATTGACAACCCCGTTTCCGGAAAGACTGTTAATCGTAATAGGAAAACCAGCCATCATATACGGTCTCCTTTCTATTAATCTATTTACTATATGTACGCTGTGTGTTAGAAATAGGAGTAAACAAAGCGGTAAAAACTTGTAAATCAAAAAAACTGCCGGACATCCGGCAGTTTTTTTAGTCTACTTTTCAAACGGCACCCAGCCGCCTGTATTCTGAATCATTTCCCATAACGGTTCAGGAAGTCGGTATTTCTCAATTTCAGATGCTTGAATGGCTTTTTCGATTTCCTGTTCGCGGCCTTCTTTGACCAGCACCGCCCATTCGGGGTTAATCAAAATGACACGTCCCAGAGCCACCAGCGGAATTCCGCTTTCTAATACAGCAAGCGCTTCGTCCGCGGTATAGATGGAACCGACGGCCATCAGCGGCACTTTATGGCCGACGCGTTCGTTTAATAAATCCATCCGCGTCCGTGAAGTATCCGCTCCGCGGCGGGCTTTGGAATTGACATCCATCAGTGAAATATGCAGATAATCCAAGTTCTCTTCCGCAAGCGCGTCAGCGAGCATGAATGTTTCTTTCATTGTAAGCCCCGGTGTTTCCGGCTCTTCCGGTGACAGGCGGTAGCCGAGAACGAATGGATTTTCAGCGTGTGTATCAATTGCCTGTTTGACAGCGTCAACGACTGCAAGCGGGAACGCAAGGCGCTTTTCATCGCTTCCGCCCCAGCGGTCTGTGCGCCGGTTTGTTTTCGGTGAATAAAATTGGTGAATCAGGTACCCGTTTGCCCCGTGAATTTCAACACCGTCAAAGCCGGCTTCAATCGCTCTGCGTGTCGCTTCGCCGAATGCTTTCACGATGTGCTCAATTTCTTGTTCGGTGAGAGCCCGGGACGTTTGTCTCCCGTCTTCTTCTGAGCCGCTCGGACTGACGACGTCGTTGTTTGGCACGAGTTCAGGAGGGCATTCCAATCCTCCGTGGTGAATCTGCACAACGGCTTTCGCTCCTTGAGACTGGATCGCCTGAGCGAGTTTTTTCAAGCCGGGAATGTGAGAATCATCATAGATGCCGGGCTGGCCTGGAAACGCTTTGCCGTCCGGCGTTACGTTTGCACATGCCGTAATAACCATGCCCATTTCTTTTGAACGGGGAGTAATGTAGCTTAATTCACGGTCGGAAATCGTTCCGTCATCATTTGATGAATAGTGTGTCATCGGTGCGACTGAAATGCGGTTTGGTATGGTGACGCCGCTTTCGAACGTAAAAGGTTCAAACAGCGGTTTATAAGTTTGCTTCATCATTTCGCCTTCTTCCTTAGGAGTTTAACTCGTCCGTATTCTAGCTTATGTTTTAATTGTGTGCAATTATTTTGCTTGTTCTTCTTCCTGAGGTTATGACCGGCTGAACCATCTAAACGAATGAAACGGTTTTCTCCGTTCCTTTTCAGGATCTTTATATCCTCCTGAAATTTGATGGCCGATCGAGCTGAATATGACAGCGGCGGCGAAGAGGAGAATGATTTTTTTCATATGCATATCTTCTTTCTTATCTTTTACAAGGTTATTTATAAGCATACGCTTGTGCGAAAAAACCGTCAATTTGTTTTTATTTATTCTTTTTTCCACTTTCCTGCGGCGAATATCGTTCCGATCTGAATCACAACACTTAACAGAGCGCACACTGCCACAACTGTGTTGCTGTCCATAGAAGACACCCTCCTTTTTGTTAGGTTGATGTATCATATGACAGCTGTCTCTGTTTTGACAAAACCGTAATGCGGTGTTTCATATTTTTCAACACAAAAAGGGCGCTTTTTTAAGCGCCTTTACTTTTTTTTCAGCCGGTTCAAAGCGATTTGAACGGCGATGGCGTCATCCAGGTAGCCGATCGGAAACATGTAATCCGGAATGACGTCGGTCGCTAAAATATAATACAGCAGCGCGCTCCCGAGAATCGCGCGGTCTTCAGCCGGTGTTGATTCATCCATATACTGATGATGCATGTTTTTCAAATGATCAATAAAAGGGCCGACGCTTTCTTCATTGTCCATTTTCTTTTGAAACTCATCGCAAATCAGGCGATGGCCCTGCTGGGTTTTGGCATATTGTTCATATCTGGTCAGTTCGCGCTCAATTTGCTCCCGGGAAAAAGGCTGATCAAACATCTCGGCCATATTCAGCATATCCTGAATCGCGTGCATCGGGTCTTGCGGCGCAGCTTCTTTTTCATGGCCGATGTCTATGCCTGACGCCTCAAGCAATTCCTCCAGCGGGGTGCGGAGATGTTTTGAAAATTCCTGAAGATGCTTTAAATTGGCCTTCTGCTTGCCGTTTATAATCCGGGAGATGGTGGCCGTATCAATGTTTGTTAAGGCGCCGAGTTTTCTCATGGAGAGCGAGTGCTTATCAAGCAGTGATTTTAAAAGGGGCCCCAGTGTCGTATTTTTATTTTCTGTCAAGGGTGTCACCTCGTTTCCGCCGGAATGATGATCATTAATCAATAATTTTTGCAGAAAAGGTACCTTTTCTGTGCTGCTGAATAGGATAGTGTAGATTCAACGGCACAACATGTTGAAAAGACATCAAAGAATGGAGAGAAACGAACATGGCTTGGTTATTGATTTTAGGTTTGGCAGTGTCCTCGAGCATTGATAATTTAGGAGTGGGGATGTCATACGGCATCAGAAAAATCAAAATATCGCATGCGTCAAATATGATGATCGCTTTTATCTGTTTTGTATTCAGTTATATCGGAATTTATTTCGGCAAATGGATTTCAGCCGTTTTACCGGGCTTTCTTCCTGTATTGCTGGCGGCGTTTATTTTATCTGTCATCGGTATCCGCATCATTCTGCTGGCTGTGCCGAGAAAAACAGCGCGTGTTGGCGCGTCAGGAAAAAAAGGCCGTTTTGCCGGTCTGCTGCAAAATCCGGAGGCAGCGGATGCCGACGGTTCGGGAGAAATCGGTATATTGGAATCCATGGTTCTCGGGGTGGCCGTATCCGCAAATGCGCTGACCAACGGATTAAGCGCGGGGTTGATCGGGCTTTCTCCCGCTGCCATTTCCATTACTGCGGCGGTCGGAAGCTTTTTGACCATATGGATCGGCTGCTCGCTTGGAAAAAAAGCCGCGTCATTGCGCATCGGTTCTTTTCACGTCGGACAGTTCAGCACGGTGCTGAGCGGAGTGATTATTCTCATCATTGCCGCCAATACGCTGCTCTTTTAAGTTGTCCCGTTCATTTTATGAAAAGCTCAAAATAAATATGAATGTTTCTATTCGGGAGAGCGCATGACGCGGCTCTCTTTTTTTGCCGATCTGATATTTTTTCAAAATGAACAGAAAGTCGTCCGTTTCCGTTAAATTCTGCATATTCGGCCTTCAGACAGAACTTTTTTCATAGACTGATCAGCTTGTTTTCTTTCTAAGTTCAGGTAAACAGCAGGTCAGATAGCCTTCATTCCAAATATGGAAAAGCGTTGGAGGAATGGAGGCTCCCTTTACAAATCGGTCATTCTGTTCAAAGATAAAGCCGAATGAGAAAACGTGAGGTGATCTGTGTGAAGTCTGTCATACTTCTGATCTTCACCGCATGGCTGTTATCAGGCTGCGAGTATACCGCGGAGGCTGATGCGGCGCCGTCATTTACACAGGAAGGAACATTTATAAAATCGGCCGGAAACGATACGATCGCGGTCGAAATTGACGGAGAAAGGCAAGAGGTGAAGGTGCCTTTCGCTAAGCGGTTTGAATGTCAGTCTCTGCCTGAACATACGGCGGTGCAAATCACCTATAAAAAAGAGAGCAACGGACAATTACGGCTTGAGGAACTGAAAAAAGAAACAGATATGTGAAAACGGGGAGGAAAAAACGTGGGTTTACTGACAAAAAGCGCTGCTGCCTTCGGTGCCGCTCTTCTTCTGCTTGCGCCGTCTGCTTATGCAGCTGAACCTTTGCAAGGGAAAACCATTTATATCGATGCCGGACATGGCGGAGAAGACAGCGGGGCCGGCGGAAATGGACTGCTTGAGAAAAACATCAATTTAGCGGTGTCAAACAAGGTGATCGCCAAATTGGAGACAGAAGGCGCAAAACCTGTTGCTTCAAGGACTGACGATACTTTTTTACGTTTGGACGAGCGGGTGGCGAAAGCAAGCGCCAGCCAATCCGATTTATTCGTCAGCCTCCATACGAATTCAGCCGTCTCAACGGCATCGGGCACGGAAACGTATTTTAATTCGACATATGAAGGAGCAGACAGCGAAAGGCTTGCTTCCGACATCCAGCAGCAGCTTGTCACGTCTTTAGGAATGAAGGACAGAGGCGTAAAAGAAGCTCCTTTTTATGTCATTACATATTCAAAGATGCCGAGTGTGCTGGCTGAATTAGGTTTTATCACAAATCCTCAAGATGCGGACAAGCTGAAAAGCGATAACGGACAAGAGCACGCCGCGGACGCCGTTGTAAACGGAATCGAAACCTATTACAGCGGACGGTAATTATAAAATATGTGTAAATAGCGCCCTCCTTATGTGCATAACGATTATAATAGAGAAAACCGATGACAAACACCTGAGGTGACACATATGACGAATATTTTTGCCCACCGGGGGGCGTCGGGCGACTGCCCTGAAAATACGATGCCCGCGTTCAAAAAAGCGATTAAGGACGGGGCTGACGGAATCGAACTTGATGTACAGATGACAAAAGACGGCCGGATCGTGGTCATTCACGATGAAACCCTCGACCGCACGACGTCTTTGAAAGGATTTGTGAAAGATACGGCGTATGACAAAATCAGAACCGCCGATGCCGCCGGAAAATGGAAAGATGCTTTTAAAGGTGTCAGAATTCCGCTTTTGTCAGATGTGCTGCGTTTTGCGGAACGTGCTGATTTTCTGATAAACATTGAGCTGAAAAACAGTGTATTCCGTTACGAAGGAATGGAAGAAGAAGTGATTAAAAAAGTCAGATATTACGGACTGGAAAAGCGCGTTATTTTTTCTTCATTTAATCATGAGAGTCTCGCGGTTTGCCACGCCCTGGCGCCTGAAATTGAACGGGCGGTGCTGACAATGGATGTGCTGTACCGGCCTGAACGGTATCTTGCCGCCATTCCCGCTTCGGGTTATCATCCGAAGCTCGGTACGCCGGCGGTGAGCGCTGAAGTGATCAAACATCTTGCAAAACACCAAGCGGCGCTCCGTCCGTTCACCGTCAATCGTCCTGAGGATATGAAGCAGCTGATGAAAGCGGGAGCAGACGCAATTTTCACCGATTATCCAAAGCTGGCTGTTTCTATAAAAGAAGAATGCCGCAGCTGAGAAGACTGTTCAGACAGTCTTCTTTTTTTATGGGCGGGAAAAAGGCGGTGCACTCATAACTCGGTCAGCCGGTTCATATATTGTAACAGGGCGTTTTGTGTAAGCGTTATCTTTTATCTTATTGAAAGTGAGGCAAAATTGTGGGAAAAACGGTTATCGTCAGTGCGGCAAGAACGCCGTTCGGAAAATTTGGCGGCGCATTAAAAGAGGTAAAGGCGGCCGAGCTTGGCGGCATTGCCATAAAAGAAGCAATCAAGCGCGCCGCTATCAGTGAAAGCGAAGCGGAAGGAGCGGTGATGGGAATGGTCGTCCAGGCGGGTGCCGGGCAGATTCCGGCACGGCAGGCTGCAAGATATGCCGGGCTTCCGTGGTCCGTTCCGGCTGAAACCATTAATAAGGTCTGTGCATCAGGGCTCAGGGCCGTTACCATCTGTGATCAAATGATCCGGGCGAAAGATGCGGACGTGCTGATTGCAGGCGGAATGGAAAGCATGAGCAACATTCCGTACGCCATTCCGGCCGGCCGCTGGGGTGTGAGGATGGGGGACGGGGTGTTTCAGGATTTAATGGTTCATGACGGGCTGACCTGTGCGTTCGACCAGGTGCATATGGCTGTCCACGGAAGCACTGCGGCCAAAAAGTACGGCATTTCCCGGGATGAACAGGATCATTACGCTCTTTTGAGCCAGAAACGCGCGGCTGAGGCGGCCGAGGCGGGCAAATTGCGTGAAGAAATTGTCCCCGTCACCTGGACCGGCAAAAAGGGCAAACAGCATACCGTTGAAGCGGATGAGGGGCTGCGCCCTGATACGAGCCTTGAGCAGCTTGCAGCGCTCAAGCCAATTTTTACAGCCGACGGAACGGTTACAGCCGGAAACGCTCCCGGTGTAAATGACGGGGCCGGAGCATTTGTGCTGATGTCAGAGGAAAAAGCCGCGAAGCAGCATGTCAGGCCGCTCGCAGCGATACTTGGCTTTGCGTCAGTCGGACTGGAAGCGTGCGAGCTGGCAAGCGCGCCGGGAGAGGCCATCAGCCGGCTCTTGACAAAAACCGGACTGTCCGTTGACGATATTGATTTGTTTGAAGTAAATGAAGCATTTGCGTCCGTCGTGCTCGTGAGTGAAAAAATAGCCGGGTTCAGCCGGGAAAAAGTGAATGTAAACGGAGGGGCAATCGCGTTCGGCCACCCGATCGGCGCAAGCGGAGCGAGAATCATCATGAGTTTAATATACGAATTAAAGCGTCGCGGAGGAGGTTTAGGCATAGCGGCTATATGCAGCGGAGCGGCTCAAGGAGATGCCGTCCTGCTTGAGGTGTACTGATCAAAGGAGGGAGCGCCGGATGAAAATGAAAACAATCATGGTCGCAGGTGCCGGTCAGATGGGAGCAGGCATCGCGCAGACGGCTGCAGAAGCCGGGTTTGCCGTCATGTTATACGATTGGGAGCCGGAAACGGTAACAAAAGGTCTTCACCGCATAAAGACAAACCTGGAGAAAGAGCAGGCAAAAGGACGGAAGTCACGGCAGGAGACAGATGCCGTTTTCAGCCGTATTTCCCCGGCAGAACTCACAGAAGCGGGAGATGCTGATTTTGTAATTGAAGCCATTGCCGAAAACAAAAAAGCAAAAGCAGAATTGTTTGACACACTAGATAAAATCTGTCCCCCTCATGCCGTATTGGCAAGCAATACGTCTTCTCTTCCCATTACGGAGCTTGCCGCGGCCACAAAAAGGCCTGAAAAAGTAATCGGCATGCATTTTATGAATCCGGTTCCTGTCATGGAGCTTGTCGAAGTCATCAGAGGACTCGCCACATCGGAAGAAACGGCGGAAACAGTAAAGAAGCTTGCCGTCCGGATGAATAAAACCCCTGTCGAAGTCAATGACTTCCCGGGCTTTATATCTAATCGCATATTAATGCCGATGATTAACGAAGCCGTTTATTGCCTTTACGAAGGAGCAGCTTCAAAGGAAGCCATTGATGCGGTGATGAAGCTCGGCATGCGGCATCCGATGGGTCCATTAACATTAGCTGACTTCATCGGGCTGGATACGTGCCTTTCCATTATGGAGGTTCTCTATGCGGGGCTCGGAGATCCGAAATACCGCCCATGCCCTCTGCTCAGAAAATATGTCAGCGCCGGCTGGCTCGGCAAAAAAAGCGGGCGCGGTTTTTATGAGTACGGCAGATGACGTAAAGATCATGAGGGGAGACGGCAGCCATGCATTTTACAGAAGAGCACATCATGATGAGAAAAATGGTGCGTGATTTTGCCCGCAAGGAAATCGCGCCGGTGGTTGAGCTCATGGAATCAACAGATGAATTTCCGGAGCGGCTGATTAAAAAAATGGGCGAAGCGGGATTGATGGGCATTCCCGTCCCGGAAACTTACGGCGGGGCGGGTGCTGATACAACATCTTACATTTTAGCGATTCATGAAATATCAAAAGTCAGCGCGGCCGTCGGCGTCATTTTATCCGTCCACACATCGGTAGGGACAATCCCGATTTTGCATTTCGGGACAGAAGCCCAAAAACAAACGTATATTCCGAAGCTGGCAGCGGGCGAATATATTGGGGCTTTTGCGCTTACTGAGCCTCAATCCGGATCTGATGCGGGCAGCCTGAAAACAACGGCCGTGCGAAAAGGCGGTTCATATATTCTGAACGGTTCAAAAATCTTTATTACAAACGGCGGAGCGGCAGATCTGTATCTGACATTCGCCATAACCGATCCGGGTAAAGGGAGAAAGGGAATTTCAGCGTTTATCGTTGAAAAAAACACACCCGGTTTTTCTGTCGGAAAAAAAGAAAAAAAGCTCGGACTGTTAGGTTCCAATACTGTCGAATTGCAGTTTGACCAAGCGGAAATTCCGGTTGAAAACCGGCTCGGCGAAGAGGGTGAAGGCTTTTCAATCGCCATGAAAAACCTTGACGTCGGACGGATCGGCATAGCGGCTCAGGCGCTCGGGATTATCGAAGCGGCGCTCGGCTGCTCGGTGGAGTACGCCAAAACCCGCAGCCAGTTCGGCAGACCCATCGCTTCGAATCAGGCCGTTTCATTTAAATTATCTGACATGGCGACGAATGCGGAAGCTGCCAAATTATTGGTCTATCATGCTGCTGATCTGTATCAGCGAGGGCTTCCGTGCGGAAAAGAAGCATCTATGGCGAAGCAATTCGCGTCCGATGCGGCGATGAAAGCGGCGGTGGAGGCTGTGCAGATTCACGGCGGCTACGGCTATATGAAAGAGTATCCCGCGGAGCGTTTATTTCGGGATGCGAAAGTCACGCAAATCTATGAAGGAACCAATGAGATTCAAAGGCTGATTATTTCTAAGTATCTTCTTCAATAAAAAGTGCGCAAAGGAGCGAAACCATGGAATCTTATTCTCCCGGTTTAGATGGCGTCATAGCGGTGGAAACGGGGATTTCTTTCCTGGATACACAGCAGGGCAGTATTTTAATCAAAGGCCACGATCTGATTGAGCTTTCTAAAACGGCCGGCTATATGGACATTGTTCATCTCTTATTGGAAGACAGACTTCCTGATGCGAAAGAGAAGGCGGCGCTTGAAGAAGACGTTCGGCGCGGCGGGCACCTTCCCGAGGAAATCTTGCACATATGCCGTCTGCTGCCTGAACATACTCACCCGATGGACGGACTGAGGACGGGTTTGTCCGCGCTTGGAGGCTTTGACAAGGACATCGATGACCGTTCATCTTCCGTAAATCAGCACCGCGTACGCGGACTGATAGGCAAAATGCCGAATCTGACGGTCAACAGCTATCGAGTCATCAACGGGCTGGAGCCTTTGGCGCCGGTCGGAACCTTATCATACAGCGCAAACTTTTTATATATGATTACCGGAAAAACACCGTCATCTTTGGAAGAAGAAATCTTCGACCGGTCGCTTCTTTTATACAGTGAGCATGAATTGCCGAACTCAACGTTTACGGCCCGTGTCATCGCTTCGACGCAATCGGATATTTACGGTGCGCTGACCGGAGCCGTCGCCTCGCTTAAGGGAAATCTTCACGGCGGAGCGAACGAAGCGGTTATGTACATGCTTGAGGAAGCGAAGGATACAGACGGGTTTATACAATTATTAACTCAAAAACTCGCAAACAAAGAAAAAATCATGGGCTTCGGCCACCGTGTCTACATGAAAAAAATGGACCCGAGGGCGCTCATGATGAAAGAAGCGTTAAAAAAGCTGTCTGATCTTTCAGGTGATTTCCGTCTTTATCATATGTGTGAAGCCGGCGAAACCGTCATGCGGGAGAAAAAAGGCCTTTATCCGAATTTAGATTACTACGCAGCGCCGGTCTATTACATGCTCGGCATCCCAATACCGCTGTACACGCCTATATTCTTCAGTGCACGGACGGTCGGATTGTGTGCCCACGTCATTGAACAGCACAGCCGAAACCGGCTTTTCCGCCCGCGTGTCCGCTATACCGGAGCGCGCCTGTAAACAGATGAGAAAGGAAGATGAAAACATGACAGAACCCCGCCGAATGGACGCTGTAATCGAAGAGATTTCTGACTACGTGCTCCATCAGGAGATTGACAGTTCAGAAGCTTTTACTACGGCAGGACATGTGCTTCTTGATACGATAGGCTGCGGAATTTTGGCGCTCAGCTATCCCGAATGTACAAAGCTGCTCGGCCCGATTGTCCCGGGAACCTCCGTCCCCAACGGCAGCAGAGTCCCGGGCACGCCTTTTGTTTTAGACCCGGTCACGGCTGCTTTTAATATCGGCTGTATCAACAGGTGGCTCGATTATAATGATACGTGGCTTGCTGCGGAATGGGGTCATCCGTCTGATAATCTCGGAGGCATATTGGCTTGTGCGGATTATATATCCAGAGTGCGGATTTCAGAAGGGAGAGAACCGCTTACCGTGCGTGATGTGCTTTGCGCAATGATCAAAGCGCACGAAATTCAAGGGATTCTCGCTTTGGAAAACAGCTTAAACAGAGTGGGGCTTGATCATGTGCTGTTTGTGAAAGTGGCGACTGCGGCTGTTTGCGCACAAATGCTGGGCGGCTCAAGAGAGGAAATCAATAACGCCGTATCTCACGCTTGGATTGATAATTCAAGCCTCAGAACGTATCGTCATGCGCCGAACACCGGATCACGCAAATCATGGGCGGCCGGCGACGCGACGAGCAGAGGCGTATATTTGGCCCTTATGGCGCAAAAAGGTGAAATGGGGTACCCGACGGCTCTGACCGCATCTGGGTGGGGATTTCAAGACGTATTGTTTAACCGGCAGGAAATGAAGCTTGCCCGCCCGCTTGGGTCCTATGTGATGGAGAATGTTTTGTTTAAAGTATCCTACCCGGCTGAATTCCACGCCCAGACAGCGGCGGAATGCGCGGTCCGGCTTCATCCGGAGGTGAAAGACCGCATCGAAGACATTGATAGGATCACGATTATGACCCATGAGTCGGCAATCCGGATTATCGATAAAAAAGGGCCGCTTCACAATCCGGCTGACCGGGATCACTGCCTCCAGTATATTACGGCAATCGGGCTGCTTTTCGGAGATATCACGGCGGATCATTATGAAGAGGAAACGGCGTCTGACCCGCGAATTGATACATTGCGGAGCAAAATGGAGGTGACGGAACACAAAGCGTACTCAATAGATTACTTAGACCCGAATAAGCGATCCATCTCAAATGCCGTACAGGTGCATTTTACAGACGGCACGGCTACGGGACGGATTGAATGTGAATATCCGCTCGGGCACCGATTCCGCAGAAAAGAAGCCGTTCCGAAGATTCTTGCCAAGTTTTCAGCAAACATCAGCACTCATTTTTCATTGAAGCAACAGCGGAAAATCGAAGAGGTCTGTAAAGATAGCGGCCGAATGCAGAAGCTCAGCGTTAGTGAATTTATGGACTTATTTCTCGTATAAAATAGGAGGGTGACAAACATGACGTGGATCGTCAGCAAGCAGTCGTCTCAAGAGGAGCTTGCAGAGCGGTTCCGTACGCTGATGGCAGCGCCGGATCTATTGCAGATTCCCGGCGCTCACGATGCCATGGCCGCTCTTATCGCCAAGAAAACGGGTTTTTCGGCTCTTTATTTATCAGGCGCGGCTTACACGGCGAGCAGAGGGCTGCCCGATTTAGGGATCATCACGTCGGCGGAAATGGCTGAACGGGTTAAAGATCTGGTCCGCTCGTCTGATCTGCCCGTCCTTGTCGATATTGACACGGGTTTCGGAGGCGTGCTGAATGCCGCCCGGACGGCGAAAGAAATGTATGAAGCGCGCGCGGCCGCCGTCCAGATGGAGGATCAGCGCCTGCCGAAAAAATGCGGACATCTGAATGGGAAGCAGCTCGTGCCGATTGAAGAAATGGCACAAAAAATCCAAGCGGTCAAGCGGGCCGCGCCGACTCTTCTTGTTGTTGCGAGAACAGACGCCAGGCAGCAGGAAGGATTGGAGGGGGCATTAAAAAGGGCGTCCGCTTATATAAAAGCGGGTGCTGACGCTGTTTTTCCGGAAGCGCTCCAATCCGAAAGTGAATTCAGAGCGTTTTCCAAACAAATCAGTGTGCCGATTCTCGCAAACATGACTGAATTCGGAAAAACGCCGTATTACAGTGCTGATGAATTTTCCGATATGGGCTGTCAGATGGTCATTTACCCGGTCACGTCACTCAGAACGGCAGCCAAGGCTTTTGAGCGTATTTTCCGCCTTCTGAAAGAAGAAGGCTCGCAAAAAGAGGGGCTTTCGGATATGCAGACGAGAAAAGAATTATATGAAACGATCGCTTACGATGACTATGAAGAACTGGATCAATCCATTGCCAAAACAATACTGCCGGACGACTGAAAAAGCCCTTTTTTTGCAAGGGCTTTTTTTACAGCTTTTTTTTCCTGAACCGCGGGCTGACTTGATTGCGTTTCCGATCTCTGTACAGAATAAATCCGGCCAGAACATAAAGGCCGAACAAAAAAAACGCCAATCCGGCCGCCCCCTGAAGAAAAAGGGACGGAAACGGGGAAAACGCATGCCCGAATAATGCATCTCTCATCAGCTTAATGCCGAGCGCCGCGACAGCGCCGGGGAGGACCAGAATCAAAAGCGCAACAAGCCGGCTCATATTCAGAAAACCCCTTTACGATATGTTTTCCTTTATTGTCCAATCGAAAAAATATTTTGTCAAGAGATCAAAACGTGGTAACATAGGGGTTGTGCAAATTATTGCAACGGGAAATACAGGTGTGCAAATTTTTTCATATAAAGGGGTATCGGGATGCAGAAGGTGCTGATTATAGGTGCTGGTAAAGGAGGCACGGCGCTCCTACAGATTTTGATGAAAACAAAGCTGATCCGGATTATTGCGGTGGTTGATCAAGATCCGGAGGCGCAAGGGCTGCAAGAAGCCCGGAGATATGGAATTGCAACCTCATCAGATTGGAAACCCTACATAACTGAAGATATAGATATTATCATCCATACAACAGGCGATAAAGCGGTCATGGATGAGCTGCTCCATGAGAAAAAAGAACAAACCATCGTCATGCCGGGAAAATTGGCGTACATGGTGTTTCAGCTGATGGAGGAAAAACAGCAGCTTATCCAAATGCTGAAGTCGCAGACGTATAAGCATGACCGGATTTTTAATTCAACGCACGACGGCATGATTTTTATAGACGTCAACGAAACGATCATTTTATTTAATCAGATGGCAGAAAAAATGGTCGGCCAAAAACGGGAGGATGTCATCGGCCGCCAAATTAAAGATGTAGTGCCGAACACAAAGCTGCCGCGGATTCTGGAAACGAGAGAGCCGGAATATAACCAGAAGCAGCTTCTCGGAAAGCACCTGCAGATTGTCACGACAAGACTGCCGATCATTGATGAAGGCGGAAAACTTCTCGGCGCGTTATGCGTGTTTAAAGACATCACCGACGCAGTTGAACTGGCGGAAGAGGTCACGAACTTAAAACAAATCCGCACCATGCTTGAAGCGATTATACAATCGTCAGACGAGGCCATTTCTGTCGTTGATGAAAACGGCATCGGAATGTTAATCAACAAAGCGTATACAAAAATGACCGGGCTGTCAGAAAGCGAAGTCATCGGAAAACCCGCTTCCACCGATATCTCAGAAGGGGAGAGCATGCACCTGAAAGTATTGGGGACAAGGCGGCCCGTGCGGGGTGTGAGAATGAAGGTCGGCCCCAATAAAAAGGATGTTATCGTAAATGTTGCCCCCGTTATTGTGGACGGTATTTTAAAAGGCAGCGTCGGCGTCATCCACGACGTGTCAGAAATTAAAACGCTGACTGCTGAGCTGAATCGGGCGCGCCAGATCATCCGCACGCTTGAAGCGAAATACACGTTTGACGACATTATCGGCACGAGTGAACAAATGCTGGTCGCCCTTGAACAGGCGAAGCTCGGGGCGAAAACGCCGGCGACGATTCTGCTGCGGGGAGAATCCGGCACAGGAAAAGAACTTTTCGCCCACGCCATCCATAATGAAAGCGACCGAAAATACAATAAGTTCATCCGGGTCAATTGTGCCGCCCTGTCTGAATCCCTGCTAGAATCCGAGCTTTTCGGCTATGAGGAAGGCGCGTTTACGGGCGCGAGGCGCGGGGGCAAAAAAGGACTTTTTGAGGAAGCGAATAACGGCAGCATTTTCTTAGATGAAATCGGAGAGCTGACCCAAAGCACCCAGGCAAAGCTGCTCAGAGTTCTGCAGGAAAAAGAAATTATCAGAGTCGGCGGCGCTAAAGCGATTTCTGTCAATGTCAGAATTATCGCAGCGACAAACGTCAACATCGAAAAGGCCATGGCGGAAGGCGCGTTCCGTGAAGACCTGTATTACCGGATTAACCGCTATCCGATCTCAATCCCGCCGCTTCGGCAGCGCAAAGAAGATATTGAAGCGCTGAGCATTCGGCTCATTGAAAAAATCAATCAGGATTACGGCCGAAATGTAAAGGGGCTCACGCCGAACGCGCTGCGAGCTTTATCAGCCTACAGCTGGCCGGGAAACGTCCGGGAGCTTGAAAATGTTCTCGGACGGGCAATGATATTTTTAGAGCCGCACATGGAACGGATCGAACAGCAGCATCTGCCTGTTTTTGAATCAGAGCTGAATGAAAAAAACGGCACCCAAAGTGATTTTCCGGATGTGGAAGGGGAAAAGCTGTCTCAGGCTGTTGAAAAATTTGAAGCGCACGTCATTCAAAAAACGCTTGAAAAGCATAAATTCAACCGAACCAAAACGGCAAAAACGCTTGGTGTCAGCATTCGGAATCTGTACTACAAAATGGATAAGTACGGCCTTGCAAATGACGGCATGCAATAAATTGCAGAGAAAGCGCAAACAGCTGCATGTTTTCTTGAAGAAATCCGGAATAAACCCTCCCGCACATTTGGCACGGAACTTGCATTGTTAAAAGCGGATTCGCACAAGGAAGGTGGTACAAAATGAAGCTGAGAGACCTAGTTGAAAAAGCCGCGGCAAAAAACGCAAAAACCATTGCAGTGGCCCACGCAGCAGATAAAGAAGTGATCCAGGCCGTCAAAATGGCGGCAGAACACTTGTCGGCACGATTTTTACTGACGGGTGACAGCGGAAAGCTGAAAGAGCTTCTGGCAAATGAGCCGAAGTTCAATGCTGAAATCATCCACGCCGATTCACCCGAAGAATCTGCGGCAAAAGCAGTGCGCGCAGTGCGTGAACAAGAGGCGGACGTTTTAATGAAAGGGAATCTCCCGAGCTCAACTCTTCTGAAATCGGTTTTAAACCGCCATGAAGGGCTTCGTTCAAAAAGGGTGTTATCACATGTAGCCGTTTTTGAGGTGCCGGACTATGACCGGCTGATGTATGTGACTGATTCAGCGCTGAACATTGCCCCGTCTCTTGAAGAGCTCGGGCATATTCTGCAAAATGCGGTTCATGTCGCACATTCAGTAGGGAATCCTATGCCGAAAGCCGCAGTCCTTGCCGCTATTGAAACGATTAATCCGAAAATGGAGGCGACGCTGAACGCGGCTGCGATCGTCCAGATGTGCAATAGAGGACAGATTACCGGCTGCATTGCGGACGGACCGCTTGCTTTGGATAATGCCGTATCTCAAGCGGCTGCGCTGCAAAAAGGGATTTCCGGAAGCGTAGCGGGCCAGGCGGATATTCTCTTGGTTCCTTCAATCGAGGCCGGAAATATGCTTTATAAGTCAATGATTTATTTTGCGAAAGCAAGTGTTGCTGCCGTCATCGCCGGTGCAAAAGCGCCGATCGCATTAACGAGCAGAGCGGATACCGCAGAAAATAAACTGTATTCAATTGCGCTTGCGATTTGCGCATCACAAGAACAGTAGGAGGAACGAACCTATGGAAATTTTTAAATATATGGAGACTTATGATTACGAACAATTGGTATTCTGCCAAGATGAACAATCCGGATTAAAAGCGATCATCGCGATTCATGATACGACGCTCGGCCCCGCACTCGGCGGAACAAGAATGTGGACATATGACAGTGAAGAAGCGGCGATTGAAGATGCACTAAGACTCGCAAAAGGCATGACTTATAAAAATGCGGCTGCCGGTTTAAACTTAGGCGGCGGGAAAACCGTTATTATCGGAGACCCGCGCAAAGATAAAAATGAAGAAATGTTCCGCGCGTTCGGCCGGTACATCCAAGGCTTAAACGGAAGGTATATTACGGCGGAAGACGTCGGCACCACCGTTGAAGATATGGACATCATTCATGATGAAACAGACTATGTAACCGGAATTTCTCCGGCATTCGGTTCATCAGGAAATCCGTCCCCGGTTACGGCGTACGGCGTCTACAAAGGGATGAAAGCCGCAGCGAAAGCGGCGTTTGGCACTGATTCCCTGGAAGGTAAAACAATTGCCGTGCAAGGCGTGGGAAATGTGGCTTACAATCTATGCCGCCACCTTCACGAAGAAGGCGCTTCTTTAATCGTAACGGATATCAATAAAGAATCTGTTAAACGTGCCGTTGAGGACTTCGGCGCCCGCGCAGTTGATCCCGGCGACATTTACTCACAGGCGTGCGATATTTATGCCCCATGTGCTCTCGGCGCCGTCATTAACGATGACACGATTAAACAGCTGAAGGCGAAAGTCATTGCGGGAGCGGCCAATAACCAGCTGAAAGAAACACGTCACGGCGATACCATTCATGAAATGGGAATCGTGTACGCTCCGGATTATGTCATCAATGCAGGCGGCGTCATCAATGTGGCCGATGAGCTTTACGGCTACAATGCTGAGCGGGCTTTGAAAAAAGTTGAAGGCATCTATGCAAACATTGAGCGGGTGCTCGATATTTCCGCGCGTGACGGCATTCCGACATACTTAGCGGCCGACCGTCTGGCTGAGGAACGAATTGAGCGCATGCGCCGTTCAAGAAGCCAGTTTCTGCAAAACGGCCAAAGTATATTAAGCAGACGATAGGAATTTGATCTGGAGGTATGAAAATGTTCGAAAAGGAAAAACGCATTCTCATTCTGAATCCAGGCTCAACATCAACGAAAATCGGTGTCTTTCACAATGAACGCTGTATCTTTGAAAAGACGCTGCGGCATCCCGAAGAAGAGCTGAAAACATTTAACAGCATCATCGACCAATACGAATTTCGAAAAATAAGCATTCTTGAGTCTTTGCACGAACAGGGCATCAACATTTCAAAGTTCGATGCCGTTTGTGCCAGGGGCGGCCTGCTCAGACCGATTGAGGGCGGCACATATGAAGTGAATGACGCCATGATCACTGATTTGAAAAACGGCTACAACGGCCAGCATGCTTCTAATCTGGGCGGAATTATTGCCAGGGAAATAGCTGACGGATTAAATATCCCCGCGTATATCGTCGATCCGGTCGTGGTGGATGAGATGACTCCGCTCGCTAAAGTATCAGGAATGCCTGAGATCAAGCGGAAAAGCATTTTCCATGCTTTGAACCAAAAAGCTGTTGCCCGTCAGGCGGCGGCGTCCCTCGGCAAACGGTATGAACAGATGAAGATGATCGTCACTCATATGGGCGGCGGCACCACAGTCGGTGTCCATGATTGCGGACGGGTGACGGATGTCAACAACGGGCTTCACGGAGAAGGACCCTTCAGCCCGGAGCGCGCGGGAACTGTTCCGGCGGGTGATTTGGTAGAAATGTGTTTTTCCGGCAAGTATTCAAAAGCCGATATGATGAAAAAACTTGTCGGCACGGGCGGACTCTCCGGCTACCTGGGGACAACGGACGCGGTGAAGGTGGAAAAACGCATTCAGGCCGGAGATGAGCATGCGCGTCTCATTTATGACGCCATGGCTTATCAAGTAGCAAAAGAAATCGGGGCGGCAAGCGCCGTTTTAAAAGGAAAAGTAGACATTATCGTCCTGACGGGCGGATTGGCGTACGGGAAAAGTTTCGTATCCGCCATCAGATCGTACATAGATTGGATTTCGGATGTACTGGTGTACCCGGGAGAAAATGAACTGCAATCTCTCGCGCAAGGCGCGCTTCGGGTTTTAGCCGGTGAGGAGCAGTCAAAGCAATATCAGATCGGCGAAGGAGTGAAAACAAATGGCGACTGAGTATGATGTGGTCATTCTGGGCGGCGGCACGGGCGGTTATGTAGCCGCCATCAGAGCGGCCCAGCTCGGCTTAAAAACGGCCGTTGTAGAAAAAGAAAAGCTCGGCGGAACATGCCTGCATAAAGGATGTATCCCGAGTAAAGCGCTGTTAAGAAGCGCGGAAGTGTACCGAACCGCAAAGGAAGCGGCAGCATTCGGCATTGAAACGGAAGGTGTCTCCCTCCGCTTTGACAGCGTGCAAAAACGAAAGCAGGGAATCGTTGACCGGCTGGCCGGTGGTGTCGCCCACTTGATGAAAAAGGGGAAGATTGATGTATTCAACGGGTACGGACGTATGCTCGGCCCTTCCATCTTCTCACCTCTGCCCGGTACGGTTTCCGTCGAATACGCAAATGGTGAAGAAAACGACATGCTGATACCGAAACAATTGATTATCGCAACCGGTTCAAGGCCGAAAATGCTGCCGGGTTTAGAAGCAGACGGTACATATATTCTGACATCAGATGAAGCGTTAGAGCTTGAACGTCTGCCCCAATCCATGATGATCGTCGGCGGCGGTGTCATCGGAATTGAATGGGCCTCCATGCTGAACGATTTCGGCGTCAATATCACTGTGATTGAATATGCGGACCGCATTTTGCCGACGGAAGACCGTGATATTTCAAGCGAGATGGAAAAACTGTTAACGAAAAAAGGAATTAAGATCGTGACGGGTGCGAAAGTGCTTCCGGATACATTGGAAAAAGCGGACGGCGTTTCAATTGCCGCTGAAAAGAATGGAAAAAAAGAAACGTATCACGCGGAACAAATGCTTGTTTCCATCGGCCGCCAGCCGAACATTGAAGGGATCGGGCTTGAAAACACGGATATTGAAGCGGAAAACGGTTCTATCATCGTGAACGAAGCCGGGCAGACGAAGGAATCGCACATTTATGCGATCGGTGATGTTGTCGGCGGGCTGCAGCTTGCGCATGTGGCCTCCCGTGAGGGCATCATTGCCGTTGAGCATATGGCGGGTCTTAATCCGGCTCCGCTTGATGCCGCTCTTGTGCCGAAATGTATTTATTCAAATCCGGAAGCGGCGAGCGTCGGTCTGACAGAAGAGGAAGCTCTTCGAAAAGGGCATGAACTGAAGATCGGGAAGTTTCCGTTCATGGCGATCGGAAAGGCTCTTGTATACGGAGAAAGCGACGGCTTTGTCAAAATCGTCGCCGATCGGAATACAGATGATATTCTCGGTGTTCATATGATCGGCCCGCACGTCACCGATATGATCTCTGAAGCGGGGCTTGCCAAGGTGCTCGACGCGACGCCTTGGGAAATCGGCCAGTCCATACATCCGCATCCGTCGCTTTCAGAGGCGATTGGAGAAGCTGCGTTAGCCGCAGACGGAAACGCGATTCATTTTTAAAAGGAAAGAAGGAGGGGTTTGAATGACTACAAACCGCCATCAAGCATTAGGGCTCTCTGACGAAGAAGCCGTTGAAATGTATAGAACCATGCTGTTAGCCAGAAAAATCGACGAAAGAATGTGGCTCTTAAACCGCTCGGGCAAAATTCCGTTCGTTGTTTCATGTCAAGGACAGGAAGCGGCGCAAGTAGGCGCGGCCTATGCCTTAAACCGTGATACCGACTATGTGCTTCCGTACTACAGAGATATAGGGGTTGTGCTTGCATTCGGTATGACTGCAAAGGATTTGATGATGTCGGGTTTTGCGAAAGCAGCTGACCCGAACTCAGGCGGAAGGCAGATGCCGGGCCACTTCGGGCAAAAGGAAAACAGAATCGTAACGGGCTCATCCCCTGTTACGACGCAGGTTCCTCACGCAGTCGGAATCGCGCTTGCGGGACGCATGGATAAAAAGGATATCGTCTCTTTCGTTACCTTTGGAGAAGGATCTTCCAACCAGGGGGATTTTCACGAAGGGGCAAACTTTGCCGCCGTGTATAAACTGCCGGTCATTTTCATGTGTGAAAACAATAAGTATGCCATTTCTGTCCCGTATGACAGACAGGTGGCGTGCGAGAAAATATCCGACCGGGCGGCAGGCTACGGCATGCCGGGAGTCACTGTTGACGGAAACGACCTGCTGGAAGTTTACCGGGCCGTAAAAGAAGCGCGCGAACGGGCGTCTAAAGGCGAAGGCCCTACATTAATAGAAACGGTTTCCTACCGTTTGACGCCGCATTCCAGTGATGACGACGACAGCAGCTACAGAGAACGCGAAGAAGTAGAAGAAGCAAAGAAACAAGATCCGCTTCTTTTATACAAAGCATACTTGCAAGAAGCCGGGCTTCTAGGTGAAGAAGAAGAAAAGACCATGCTGGATGACATCATGGCTATCGTAAACGAAGCGACAGACGAAGCGGAGAAAGCGCCATACGCATCTCCTGAATCAACGCTTGATCACGTTTATGCGAAGTAGGGAGGAATACTTATGTCTGTAATGTCTTATATTGACAGTATTAATGCAGCAATGAAAGAAGAAATGGAAAGAGATCCGCGCGTGTTTGTTCTCGGGGAAGACGTCGGGAGAAAAGGCGGCGTGTTTAAAGCCACGGCGGGTCTCTATGAACAGTTCGGAGAAGAGCGGGTGATGGATACGCCGCTTGCTGAATCAGCGATTGCCGGTGTCGGCATCGGCGCCGCGATGTACGGCATGCGCCCGATTGCCGAGATGCAGTTTGCCGATTTCATTCTGCCTGCGGTCAACCAAATCATTTCAGAAGCGGCAAAAATACGCTACCGTTCAAACAATGATTGGAGCTGTCCGATGGTCATCAGAGCGCCTTACGGCGGCGGCGTGCACGGCGCGTTGTATCATTCCCAATCTGTGGAGGCTATTTTTGCCAACCAGCCGGGCCTTAAAATTGTCATGCCTTCAACTCCTTATGACGCAAAAGGGTTGTTGAAAGCTGCAGTCCGTGACGAAGATCCGGTGCTGTTTTTCGAACATAAGAGGGCGTACCGTCTGATTAAAGGCGAAGTCCCTGCGGATGATTACGTCCTTCCGATCGGAAAGGCGGATGTAAAACGCGAAGGCAGCGACATTACTGTTATTACGTACGGATTATGCGTCCATTTTGCTCTGCAGGCTGCCGAGCGCCTTGAAAAAGACGGAATTTCCGCACACGTATTAGATTTGCGTACGGTTTATCCGTTAGATAAAGAAGCCATCATTGAAGCCGCGTCTAAAACGGGAAAAGTATTGCTGATCACAGAAGATACGAAAGAAGGCGGTATTATGAGCGAGGTCGCCGCCATTATTTCTGAAAACTGCTTATTTGATTTAGACGCGCCGATCAAGCGGCTTGCAGGTCCTGACGTTCCGGCAATGCCTTATGCGCCGACAATGGAAAAATACTTCATGATGAATCCTGACAAAGCAGAAGCCGCGATGAGAGAATTAGCGGAGTTTTAAAGACGTAAGGAGGTTTTTGACATGGCGATTGAACAAATGGCTATGCCTCAGCTCGGAGAGAGCGTGACGGAAGGGACGATCAGCAAGTGGCTGGTATCCCCCGGTGATCAAGTGAATAAATATGACCCCATCGCGGAGGTCATGACGGATAAAGTGAATGCGGAGGTGCCGTCTTCTTTTACCGGTACGATTACAGAACTTGTAGGAGAAGAAGGCCAGACTCTTGCAGTCGGCGAGATCATCTGCAAAATTGAAACAGAAGAAACGGAAACCGAAGAGGCGCCGAAGCGGGAAGAAGAGCAGAATACCCCTTCAGACACCGGTGCAAACCGTCAAGGTAAAGATCAGTCAAATAAAGCGCGTTATTCGCCGGCTGTGCTCAGATTAGCGGGAGAACACGGCATTCAGCTTGAAGAAGTTGAAGGAACGGGTGCAGGCGGAAGAATTACGCGAAAAGACATTCAAAAGATCATTGATTCGGGAATGAAGCAGAAGTCGGAAGCACCGGCGCCGGCTGCCGTTCAAACAACGCAACAAGCGCCGAAACAACAGCAAAAACAAGCGCCGGCACCCGCTCTGTCAGCCGGTGATATTGAAATTCCGGTTACAGGCGTCAGAAAAGCCATCGCCGCCAATATGCATAAAAGCAAAACAGAAATTCCGCATGCCTGGACGATGATGGAAGTCGACGTCACGAACATGACGGCGTACAGAAACAGCATTAAAGACTCATTTAAACAGAAAGAAGGCTTCAATTTAACGTTTTTCGCTTTCTTTGTAAAAGCGGCGGCGCAGGCTCTCAAGGAGTTCCCGCAGATGAACAGCATGTGGGCGGGAGACAAAATCGTCCAAAAGAAAGACATCAACATCTCCATTGCCGTTGCCACGGAAGATTCGCTGTTTGTTCCGGTTATTAAGCATGCTGATGAAAAAACGATTAAAGGCATAGCCAGAGAAATAACGGACCTTGCGAAAAAAGTGAGAAACGGAAAACTTACTGCGGAAGATATGCAGGGCGGCACATTTACCGTCAATAACACGGGATCTTTCGGCTCAGTTCAATCTATGGGCATTATCAACCATCCGCAGGCGGCGATTCTTCAGGTAGAATCTATCGTCAAACGTCCGGTTGTCATGAATAACGGGATGATCGCCGTTCGTGATATGGTTAATCTTTGCCTGTCTTTAGATCACAGAGTGCTCGACGGGCTCGTGTGCGGCCGATTCCTCGGACGCGTCAAAGAGATCTTAGAAAACATTGATGAACATACTTCCGTCTATTAAAAAAAACTCCTTTTGCCCGGGCGGCAAAAGGAGCTTTTTTATTTTCATTGTGAATCCTCGGGAACAAGCATAGTGAGATGATGTTTTTTCACTTCGATCGTACAAGGTGTTGTTCCGTATACCTCGCCATCTGTATCCGCGTCCATCTCACGTGCGGTTTCGATTTCAATCCTGGAGGCCTGGATATAGGACAGCTCCCCTTTGAAATCATCAAACGAACCCTGCTCCATCGTCATCAGCTCCCGCAGCGCGGCAAGGCTTGTGTTGCGGCAGATTAACACATCGGCTAAGCCGTCCCGGAGGCTGGCATCAGGCAGGGGAACTCTGTTTGTCCCGATATAATGCCCGTTCATGACAAGCACCATTACGGCTTCGTCTTCTTTCACCTCGCCGTCAATCGTCAATTTGACAGGAAACGGGTTCGCGCTTGTCATCGTCCGCAAGGCGCTCGTGAAATAGCTGATTTTACCAAGCCATGCTTTTTCAGTTTCATTAATATGGCTTGATGCTTCGGTGATCAGTCCGATGCCCCAGAAGTTCAGAAAATAGCCGTCATCCGTTTTACAGACGTCAATCATCCGTTTATGTCCGGCCGCGAGCACTTCAGCGGCCTTTTGAAGGTTTTGCGGGATGCCGAGCGCCCGGGAGAAATCGTTGCACGTTCCTCCCGGCAAAATGCCGACAGCGGGTCTGTGATCAAGCTTGCTGATGCTGTTGATGCATTGATGCACAGTGCCGTCCCCGCCTAAAATATATAAATGGTCAACTGAACTGTCGAGATTTTCACAATACTGACGGGCATCATCCTGATGTTTGGTCGGTTTAATCAAAAGTTCATCAGCTGACTGGGCCAAAATGGGGACGACCGTGCCGAGCGTTTTATCAATCTGTTTTTGACCGGCGTTTCCATTATAAATTAAAACTGCTTTCCGTTGGCTCATATGACTGCTCCTTTATTTCAGACAATCTCCTTAACAAGTTTCCCGTTTTTAAAGGGTCATAAACTTACATCGGGAACATAAAAGGGACAAAAAACAATTGGATATGAGCGGTGTCATTTGCCGATAGGGAGGTTCCTTGCTATCATAAGAAGAGATGATCAAAAAGGAGAGGTCCCAGTTGAATATGGATTTTAATTTATTTATGAATGATGTCGTGCGTCAAGCCCGCCAGGAAATCACGGCCGCCGGGTATACAGAGCTGAAAACCGCTGAGGAAGTGGACGAAGCGCTTTCGAAAAAAGGAACGACACTCGTCATGGTCAACTCTGTGTGCGGATGCGCAGGCGGTATTGCACGGCCTGCCGCGTACCATTCCGTACATTACGATAAACGCCCGGATCAGCTTGTGACGGTATTTGCCGGACAGGATAAAGAAGCGACAGCCAAAGCGAGAGAATACTTTGAAGGCTATCCGCCGTCCTCTCCGTCATTTGCCATTTTAAAAGACGGGAAAATCATGAAAATGGTGGAACGCCATGAAATTGAAGGCCATGAGCCGATGGCCGTCGTCACAAAACTGCAGGAAGCATTTGAAGAATATTGTGAAGAAGTATAAGTGAAAGAAAAACCCCGGAGCCAAGCGGGACTGACCCCATAATATGAGACAAACAAAAAACACCTTCAAGTTTGAAAACGGATCGTTGTTATCCGAAATTAGA
>NZ_JBYTDS010000011.1:0-134898 GCF_058791615.1 Bacillus sp. EB106-06-01-XG163 | reverse complement strand
CAGCCGCCGGTCACATACCGACAGCTGGCTGCTTAAAGGTGTTTTGATCCCTGTCTCAAAAACGGGGGTCAGTCCCTTGTCCGGGCAGGCTTTTCTTCATCCGCCTATATAAGACATTTCCACTTTCTTTTTCCCATCCGTTTTAGAAAGCGCGCGGTCAATTGAATACTGATCCGTGCGATTTCTCCAGACAGAAGCGATGGATTCCGTCAATTCATCATCGGTCAGACCGCCGCGCACGAGTTTCCGAACATCATAGCCGCTTGACGCAAACAGGCACGTAAACAGCTCTCCTCTCGCCGACAGGCGCGCTCTGTTGCAGGAGACGCAGAATGCATCCGAGACGGAGGAAATCACGCCGATTTCGCCGGAACCGTCAAGATAGCGGAACCTGGAAGCGACCTCTCCTTTATAATTCGCTTCTATCGGCTCCGTCGGCATGTGCTGGTTGATCAGATCAATAATCTCTGCCTTCGTGATCACGTCTTTTTTATTCCATTGATTCGTATTGCCTACATCCATAAATTCAATAAACCGGAGAATATGACCCTTTTCTTTAAAATAGCGGGCCATCGGCAGGATATCTTTTTCATTGACGCCCTTTTGAACAACCATATTGATTTTCACACCGAGTCCGGCCGCTTTTGCCGCCTCAATGCCCTCAAGCACCTTGTTCACCGAAACCCCGCGGCCGTTAATGGCCTTAAACCGCTCATCCTCTAAAGAATCGAGGCTGACTGTCACGCGATGCAGCCCCGCCTGCTTCAGTTTTTCCGCATACACGGGAAGCAGAGAGCCGTTTGTCGTCATCGCGATATCTTTAAGTCCGGGGATGCGCGCAAGTTTTTTGATCAATTCAGGCATATCTTTTCTCATGAGCGGCTCTCCGCCCGTCAGCCTGATTTTTTCAACGCCGAAGCGGCCGACAAACAGCTTCGCAAGCCGCTCAAGCTCCTCGAAGGAGAGCAATTCCGTCTTTTGTAAAAATGGATAATCCGGTCCGAATAATTCGGCTGGCATACAGTACGTGCATCTGAAGTTGCAGCGGTCGGTTACAGAGATACGAAGATCCCTGAGCGGCCTTTCCCTTTTGTCTGTCACCCGGCGCGTTTCTGTATTCATAAGCCCAAGACCCCTTTCTATTGTTCAACCCGTTCAGGATGTGTGTATACGTTAAATGATCCGTTTCTGACAAAACCTATCGCGGTTATGTTCAGCTCTTCCGCCATTTGCAGCGCGAGCTCCGTCGGCGCCGATTTTGAAATGACAATCGACACGCCGATTTTTGCGGCTTTTAATAAAACCTCCGAGGAAATCCGGCCGCTGAAGACGATCAGCTTGTCACGGACCGGCATTCCGTTTTTCAAACAGCAGCCGTACAGCTTATCCAGCGCGTTGTGGCGCCCGATGTCCGTCCTCATGAAGAGCAGCTTTTCCGTATCGCACAGCGCCGCATTATGGACGCCGCCCGTTTCCTGGAAGGTGCCGCTTCCTCTTTGCATCTCCTTCATCAGGCGAAGGCACGTCTCAGGAGTTATAGTGATACGGCTGACGGCGGTTTTGGCCGTTTTCACATCCTGCTGAAAGTAAAAATGGCGGCCTTTCCCGCAGCATGAACCGATGACCCTCTTCGTATAGTCTTTTTGCTCAAGCACTCCGGGATTCGTCAGTTCAACATATGCAAACCCGAGACTTTCATCTATAGTAAAGCTTTTGATTTCTTTTTCAAAACGAATGACGCCTTCTGATGCGAGAAATCCGATGACGAGTTCCTCTAAATGGTCAGGCGTGCAGACGAGCGTAACAAATTCCTGCCCGTTCACCATGACGGTCAGCGGATACTCTGAAACCATCCGATCTGCCGTCTTTGTTAATACCCCTTTTTCATAGCGGTATATGTCTCTTACCGCTGTTGTTTTTTCATCCACTGTTTTCCCCTCCGCAGTATCCTTCTCTTTTATTCTTCCACAATCCCTGTATTTTGTCGAATTTGCGGTTTAAAAAAAGAGCCCTCTTAGGACTCTATGTTTCATTGCGATGATGTCTGCTCAGAATGGTGAATAAAATAACTGCGGCGATAATGGCCAATATACTGACGAATATGAAGGCGGCAAGCTTCAGAAAAATTCCCATCAGAACAAAAACGACTGCCGCCAGCACTAATATAATGCCTGCTCCTTTTAACAACAGCGTTCATCTCCTTTTATCCGTATCATTCCCGCGGTTCCGTTTTCTAAACAAAAAAGACGCCGCGCGGGCGTCCTTTTTTAACCTATTCTTTTGCTAAATCCTTTGCAGCGTCTTCCCAAGCCTGTTTGAACTCGTCCGCGCTGTCAGCTGAGACATATGTGCCGCCTCCCGCTTCCGCCGCTTTTTCAAGGCTTTCGCTTCCTTTCATGCCGAAGTTGAAGCCGATGATATTGACGATCGTGTTGACGTTCGCTTTACGGAGCTTTTGAATTTCGGCCTGAGGATTACCGCCGCATGTTTCTTCACCGTCTGTGATCAGATATACGACGTTTTTCCCTGTGGCGCCGGCCCGCTCAAATTCTTCACGCGTATCAGAAAGCGCTTTCGCAATCGGTGTCCAGCCGGTCGGTTTAATCTTGCTGAGTGATTGCTCAAATGGAGTCACGGCGTACGGCTGAAGGCCGTATAACGTTTCTGTCGCATTACATGATACGGCTTTGCCTGAGTTTTTATTATTGCCCTTATGCCCGAATACCCGAAGCATCAGATTCGTGTCTTCAGGAAGAACTTCCGCAAAAGAAGTGACAGACTCTTTCGCAACATCTATTTTACGCTCTCCCCCTGTTTTTTGTATCATGCTTCCGCTTGCATCAAACAGCACAGCAACGTTTGTTTCTTCGTGCTTTTTCTCAGCTGCAAAAACAGGTGATCCGAGTGAAAGCGTCAAAAGTCCGACAATCCCCGCAGTGAACATTTTTTTCATTTCCTTCATTCCTCTCCGTTTGTTTTTGGCCGATGGGCCCCCGGCTCTTCTCTATGCTAGATGACGTGTATGCAAAAAGATATAGGGCGTGATTCCTTTTGTATAAGCGGCTGTACGCCGTTAAAAATGAACAGAATTATGCGCATCATCCTAAAAAGATTGGATAAATGATGACAGATTTAATGCCTTTTTCGCCCTTTTTGTAATATAAGTCCGGAATCTGATTCTTTTTACAGTTTTCTCTTCATCTTTTCTTGAAATTTTTGTTAAATAAAAATAAAAAAAAGGGCCGATAAACGGCACCTTTTCTTATTCCGCTAATGAACTCGCTGCCATTGTAAAGATGCGGTTCATATCCTTTTGGCTGTGAGCTTCGTAATATTTTCCTCCGCCCGCTTTGGCAATCTCGTGAAGCTGGCCGTTGAAGCCTTCCTTAAAGTCAAAGCCGATCACGTTGACTTTAATATGCTGTTTGCGAAGTTCTTTCGCTGTCTTAACAGGATCTCCTCCGCATGTCTCCTCGCCGTCCGTCAACAGGAAAACGGATTTACTGCCAAGTTTGTGCAAACCGGTAAAGGAAGCCTTCGCATCCTCTAATGCTTTTGCAATCGGTGTCCAGCCCGTAGGCCCGATTCCGTTAAGAGAGTTAAGGAAGCTCTGTCTGTCAAACCTTTGGAACCCGTACACACCGCGAATGGATTCACAAGATTGAACCTTTCCGGAGTTTTTATTATTGCCTTCCGAACCGAAAACCGTCATTCTGACCTGTGATTTAGATTTAATTTGATCCGCAAAACGGACAATTTCTTCTTTTGCCATGTTGTATTTAGAAACACCGTCAATCCGTTTTGCCATACTGCCGCTCGCATCAAGTAAAATGGCGGTATTGTTTTTAAATGAAAGAGTCTTCTCGTTTGCATTCTCGGCAGCAAAAGCAGGAGATGCAGCAGTCAGCATCAATCCGAGCATGAGTATGAGTGAAAATGTTTTTTTCATTGCTTTTTCCCCTTTTCAATAGATTTACGTTCAACGCCGAACAATATTTATCGTAAATGAGATGAAAAGGGAAATAAATAGGACGGCGTTCCTCATTATTTTTGCGTATATTCACATAGAAGCGGCATTTTTATCAGTGATTTACACCCGGCGCTCAGCCTTCAATCGACATTTGTCAGCCTTTAGGCTTTCGTTATATGAGTCTGTTGGTTGCTTTACCGTTTATGGAATAGTTTTCAAAAAAACAGACGCTCATGAAAGCGTCTATTTTTTCGCCATATATTTGTTTAAAAATGAATCTGCTTCGGAAATGTCCACTCCCTGATAATAATGCTTGACGATGTCCGCCACTGATTTTCCCTGCTCCGCCATGTAATTGGCCCCGTACTGGCTCATGCCGACGCCGTGGCCGAATCCTTTTGTCGTAATGGTGATGCTGCCGCCGTTTCGTTTCCATTCAAAGTCGGCAGAACGGAGTCCGAGTTTTTCCCGGATGTCTCTTCCCTTCAGCTTTTTGCCGTTGATGACGGCCGTTGCCACTTGATGGCCCGGCGTTCTGGCTGTAATCTGTCCCACCGTGTTTTGTCCTGAGAGCCGTACGCCGAGCTTTTGCTGAAACTCCGGCACACTGAAGGTCTGGGTGGCGAGATATTTCGGCGATTGCTTATCCCACGGACTTTTCACGCTCTTTAAATAAGGAATGGCGCTTGTCCAATAGGCTTCCGCATTTTCCGTATACCCGTTGCTCGTAGAGAAGAAAGATGCCTCAATCGGCTTGTTATCGTACGTTAAAATCTTTCCTTGCGTGCCGGCGACCGCGTTTGTGATTTTCTTGAGGTTGTGTGCGTACTTAGAACCCCATTCTTTTTTCAGCTGGCTTTTGCTTTGATAGACTTGGAACATTTGCGTATCATCCACCAGTGATCCTTTCGGCGCCTGAACGGCTGAGTCAGCGACCATCAGTCTGACGATGAATGTACGGGCGGCGAGCGCCTGGGCTTTTAAGGCCTCCGGTTTAAAGTTTGCGGGCATTTCGGAAGCCACAACACCGATCACGTACTCTTCAAGCGGAATGTTTTCTACAGAATGATTGGATGTCCGATAAACCGGAATGGATACAGGTGATTCTTTCAATGTTTCTGCTCCTTTTGTTTCTCGTGTGGTGTGTGCTGTTTTGTGTCCGGGTTCTCTGTTTACGGCTGCTCCTTTTTCTGCCTGAAACGGAAGGACGAGAATGGTGGGGACTAGAAGAATAAGTATACACAGCCCGGATAGTAGAAAAACAATCGGTTTCATATATCAGCTGCCTCCTGCTTGGGATTCGACTCTACTTCATCTTATGGGCAGGGACAAGCTAATATGACTTCCTTTTGGACAGAATCTTTATTCCATTTTTCACGCGAAAAACGTATTCTTTTTTGGAAATCAGAGCATAATAATGATGATAAACCATAAAAAAACAGTATGCCAGATTGACATACTGTTTTTACAGCCATTATGCGTTTAGGTCAGTTACGACTTCTTTGCTTTCTTGTTCAGCGGCCGTTTCATCAACGACACGCTCGATGTCAGCGCCGAGAGCCGCAAGTTTTTTATGGAAATTCACATAACCGCGATCCAAGTGCTTCAGTTCCGTGACGCGTGTATGACCTTCAGCCACTAATCCCGCAAGAATCAGCGCCGCGCCCGCACGCAGGTCCGTAGCGGCAACTTCTGCGCCTTGCAGCTGTACAGGACCGTTAATGATCACAGAACGTCCTTCAATTTTAATGTCGCCATTCATCCGGCGGAATTCTTCAGCATGCATAAAACGGTTTTCAAACACAGTTTCAGTAATCATGCTTGTTCCGCTCGCACGGAGAAGCAGCGCCATCATTTGCGACTGCATATCAGTCGGGAATCCTGGGTGAGGCATCGTTTTAATGTCGATCGGCTTCAGCTGGGCAGGACCGATGACACGAAGGCCTTCTCCTTCATCCGTAATTTTGACTCCCATTTCTTCCATCTTCGCAATTAAAGACGTAAGATGCTCAGGAACCGCACCTTTCACTAATACATTTCCTTCCGTGATAGCCGCAGCCACCATGAAAGTACCCGCCTCAATACGGTCAGGAATGATGTTGTGTCTTACGCCGTGAAGCTTCTCGACACCTTCAATTTTAATGGTGCCTGTGCCGGCTCCGCGGATTTTTCCGCCCATCGCATTGATATAGTTCGCTAAGTCAACGATTTCAGGCTCTTTTGCCACGTTTTCAAGCGTTGTTGTTCCTTCAGCTAAAGCAGCTGCCATAATCAAGTTTTCTGTCGCACCCACACTTGGGAAATCTAAATAGATTTTTGCGCCCTGCAGACGGCCTTCTACTTCTGCTTCAATAAAGCCGTTGCCTACTTTGATTTTTGCACCCATTGCTTCAAAGCCTTTTAAATGCTGATCAATCGGTCTTGAGCCGATTGCGCAGCCGCCCGGAAGCGCTACTCTTGAATGACCCGTACGGGCTAACAGAGGGCCCATAACAAGCACTGACGCGCGCATTTTGCGCACATATTCAAAAGGTGCTTCTGTTTCTAAAGCGTAAGAAGCGTTTACGGTAACTTCATTATTCTCAAAATGCACATCTGCTCCTAAATGACGCAACACTTCATTAATTGTATATACATCGGAGAGCGTAGGTACATCACATATTACGCTTTTTTCTTCACTTGCTAATAAAGATGCAGCGATAACTGGTAAAACGGCATTTTTTGCTCCTTCAACTTTCACTGTGCCGTTTAACTTCTGACCGCCGCGGACGATGATTTTTTCCAAGGTATTCCCCTCCGCGTCCCTATATTCTCTATATTAATATTCAGTCGTCACGATTGGTGTGCCAACCGTAACGGTATGTTTTTCGCCCATTCCCGCACTTCTAAGCGCAACTTGCACATTCATCTTATGTTTCGATGTCATGATGTAATCTGTCCACTTATATGTAAATGCAGAAACAGAAACGAAATGAGGCTCAACTACATGTTCAACTGGACTTGCTTCAAATTCTTTCATGAGCTGTTCTGCTTTTTTTTGCAAAACAATACTCATATTATCATTTAAATGACCCTTTAGACAAGTAAAAATAAATACTTTATTTTGAAATATGTCATGTGCCTGCCGTTCAAACTGTTCATATGTATCATTCCAGTTTTCCGGTTGCTCCGGGCTCATTTGCTCATATAATAAATACGAAGTTGGGTTCTGGTTTTTGAGGGTAGTGACGAGCTGCAGTTTAAAAGTTGTGTGATTTTTTTTGTCAGAATACGTGCCGACGGTCTTTACGATTTTATCTTCCCGCGCGGATTCCCAATGATATTGCGGATACTGCGTCTTCAGTTCTTTTACCTTGTCATCAAATTCACTCAGTGACAGGTTCAGATTTTCTTTCGCATGAAGCGTCCATTCATCTACAGTGACCTGCTGCCGCTCCATTCCTTCGGCAATCTGGGCAAGCGGAGACAGCTCACTTGCATGAATGGAATGAAATACCGCTATTAAGGCGCTTAAAAAAACAAAAAATAAGATGATGCGGCCTGCTCTTTTTTTCTTCATATCGATCTCTCCCCCTTACTCCCATTTTTGCCGGAGCCGGGGAAAGCGATACATGGAAAACTTCGTCAAAACTCGCCAAGCGGGTGAAGAAAAATTGGTTTCTCACCCAGCGATTCCCTTCATTTCAACAGACGAAACATCTTAAAATAAGTATGGAAGCTGTTTCGAATAGGTAAGATAATCTAAAAAGAAGTTGGCGACTGCCGTACCGATCGCAATGGTAAGAAGAATGATCAGCAGCCTCGCCTGCACTATTTTTCCTTTTCGGATCAGCGGATCAAAGTTGACGGCCTGAAGCGCCCACCATGTCACCGCAATGCATACCAGGTGAACCAGGATGCTGATTGCGGCCTGCTGCCCCAATACATTCACAAATCCCATCTCCTTTCATTTTTTCCGCCCCTCATATCCTCTCTTATTATATAAGAAGAAGAGAGAAAGATGATCATTTTTACATCAGAATTTTTATCCAAAATTAGGGGCAATCCCCGCTTAAATGTCCGTTCTCCGGCATGATATACTTTTTTGGAAAGGAGATGGGAATATGAATCATTCCTTTTTTCATCCGGAAAAGCAGTATGGAGAAACACTTCCCGTATTTGACCACGAGTGGGAAGCGATAGCATTCTACTATGATTATAGACAGTCTCAAACAGAGGAACTGAAAGAATTATGTCAGTTTTTCAACATTTCTCTTGATTATTCACGCGGCAGCCTGCTGGAAGTGGAAGCTCTTTACTTCCGCAGCATACAAGAGCTGCTTTTGGCGGATTGGAACCTGCCGATTGACGAATTTGAGAAAATGCTCAGTGTGTATGTCATCGATTGCGCCATCAGACACCATGACGATGCCGAATGGGTCGTCAAACCTTATCCGTATACGGACGGCGCCTATACGACGGGTGTGCGGAGAGGAAACAAAACGTGGCACACCGACAACTGCTGCGAACATTTATATCTGCAAAAAGAAGAGGATCATCCGCTTATCGGCGTCTATGAATCTCTTATGCGTTAATATAGAAAAAGAATCCTTCTCAGACAGCCGAGAAGGATTCTTTTTTAGTTTCCTGCAACATCCAATCTGTTTACAGCCCGCTGTAGCGCAAGCTCAGCCCGACGAATGTCAGTATCATCTGATCGTTTGTTCAAACGGTCTTCCGCCCGCTTTTTCGCAGCAAGGGCGCGCTCTTTATCAATGCTTTCCGCTGTTTCAGCGGCTTGTGCAAGGATAGTGACCTGATCAGGACGGACTTCTAAAAATCCGCCGCTGACAGCCGCCAATTCGGTCTGTCCGTCTTTTTTAAGGCGGACAGCGCCGATTTTAAGCGGAGCCACGGTCGGAATATGGCCAGGCAAGATACCGAGATCACCGCTCTCGGCTCTTACACTTACCATTTCAATATCAGCATCATATACTGGGCCGTCGGGAGTAACGATATTGACTTTAACGGTCTTCATGCTTTTACCCTCCTAGGACCAGATTAAACTTCTACACCCATCTCTTTTGCATTCTCAATGACTTCTTCAATGCGTCCCACAAGACGGAATGCATCTTCCGGAAGATGGTCATATTTACCGGAAAGGATTTCTTTAAAGCCTCGTACCGTTTCTTTAACAGGCACGTAAGAACCCTTTTGTCCCGTAAACTGCTCAGCTACGTGGAAGTTTTGAGAAAGGAAGAACTGGATACGGCGTGCGCGGTGAACGACAAGCTTGTCTTCTTCACCTAATTCGTCCATACCGAGAATCGCGATAATATCCTGAAGTTCTTTGTAACGCTGAAGCGTTGACTGGACTTCACGCGCCACCGCATAATGCTCTTCTCCGACAATTTCCGGAGCAAGCGCGCGGGAAGTGGAAGCCAGCGGATCAACCGCAGGGTAGATACCCATTTCAGTTAATTTACGCTCAAGGTTAGTCGTCGCATCCAAGTGAGCGAACGTTGTCGCCGGAGCCGGGTCAGTATAGTCATCGGCAGGCACGTAGATCGCCTGGATAGATGTAACTGAACCAACGTTTGTAGACGTAATACGCTCTTGAAGCTGACCCATTTCTGTCGCAAGCGTCGGCTGATAACCAACCGCAGAAGGCATACGGCCGAGAAGCGCGGAAACCTCTGAACCCGCTTGTGTGAAACGGAAAATGTTATCGATAAAGAACAGTACGTCCTGTCCTTGTTTATCACGGAAATGCTCAGCCATTGTAAGACCCGTCAATGCTACACGCATACGTGCGCCCGGCGGCTCGTTCATTTGTCCGAAGACCATGGCTGTTTTCTTGATAACGCCTGAATCGCTCATTTCGTAGAAAAGGTCGTTCCCTTCACGAGTACGCTCTCCTACACCGGCGAATACGGAAATACCGCCGTGCTCTTGCGCGATGTTGTTGATTAATTCCTGGATTAATACGGTTTTACCTACGCCGGCGCCGCCGAACAATCCGATTTTACCGCCCTTGATGTAAGGAGCGAGCAGGTCAACAACCTTAATTCCCGTTTCAAGAATTTCAACCTCAGTTGAAAGCTCATCGAATGAAGGAGCTGATCTGTGGATCGGGTCCTTTTGAGCATCCGCAGGCAGCGGTTCATTTAAATCAATTTTATCTCCCAGTACGTTAAATACGCGTCCGAGAGTCACATCACCGACAGGAACGGAAATCGGCGCACCTGTATCAACAGCTTCCATTCCGCGCTGAATTCCGTCCGTAGATGCCATGGCAATTGTACGGACTGTATCATCGCCTAAATGAAGAGCAACCTCTAGCGTTAGGTCGATGCCTACTTCATTTTCGCCTGTAGCTGGCTGTGAAACTTTAATCGCATTATAAATCGCAGGCAAGTGGCCGTCCTCGAAACGTACGTCGACAACCGGTCCAAGCACCTGACTTACGCGTCCTTTCTTCATCGCTATCCCTCCTGACAAAATCTTTCTATTCTAAAGCGGCTGCACCGCCGACAATTTCGGTAATTTCTTGTGTAATCGCCGCTTGACGCGCGCGGTTATATGAAAGCGAAAGTGAATCAATGAGTTCTTTCGCATTATCAGTCGCATTTTTCATTGCTGTCATTCTCGCAGCGTGTTCACTTGCTTTACTGTCAAGAAGCGCGCCGTAAATTAAGCTTTCCGCATATTGAGGAAGCAGCACTTCGAGCACCTCTTCTTCATCCGGTTCGAACTCGTATGAAGCCGTGCGCTTCCCGCCGCTCGTTCCGAAATCCGTTAAAGGCAGCACTTTTTTCTCCGTCACTTCCTGTGAAATCGCACTGACGAAATGGTTATACACCAAATGCAGTTCATCAAAAGCGCCGTCGATAAACATTTGAACCGTCTGACGGGTCAAATCTTTAATCTGAGCAAAAGTGACCTCGTCGCCAAGCCCCACTAACTCAGACAAAATCGGCATTTCCCGTTTTTTGAAGAAATCGCGGCCGACTCTGCCGATTGCAATCACCGTGTATTCATCTTTAGACTGATGGCGTTCTTGAATGGTGCGGTAAGCGTTTCGCAAAACCGAACTGTTAAACGCACCCGCAAGCCCGCGGTCAGACGTAATGACGAGATACGCCGTCTTTTTCACTTCTCTTGAGACAAGCATCGGGTGTTTCGCGTTTTTCGCGCCTTTTCCGACGTTAAACACAACCTCCTGGATCTTATCCATATACGGAGCAAATGACTTCGCGTTGGTTTCCGCACGGTTCAGCTTCGCAGCGGATACCATCTGCATGGCTTTTGTAATCTGGCTTGTTTTTTTCGTTGACGTGATCCTTGACTTAATATCGCGTAATGAGGCCAAAGATTTCACCACCTTTATTCTTCATTTGCGTAAAAAGAGAGAAAAAGAGAACCTTTTTCTCTCATCTTCTAAGGGTTAGTTGCTTGGTGCAAATGTGCGTTTGAAGCCTTCGATTGCAGCTTTGAAGTCTTCATCAGCAGGAAGGTTTCCTGTTTTCGCAATGCCGTCAAGCAGATCTTTATGGTTTTGATCAAGGTACATGTAGTACTCTTCTTCAAAACGTCTGATATCCGCAACCGGAATATCATCAAGATATCCTTTTGTCAGCGCATAAAGAATGGCTACCTGTTTTTCAACCGGAAGCGGTTTATTCAAGTCTTGCTTCAGCACTTCAACTGTACGCGCACCGCGGTTCAGTTTCGCCTGAGTCGCCTGGTCAAGATCAGATCCGAATTGGGCGAACGCTTCAAGTTCACGGTATGAAGCCAGGTCAAGACGCAATGTTCCCGCTACCTTTTTCATCGCTTTGATTTGGGCTGATCCGCCGACACGGGATACGGATAATCCGGCATTGATCGCAGGACGCACGCCTGAGAAGAATAGGTCGGATTGAAGGAAAATCTGTCCGTCAGTAATGGAAATGACGTTTGTCGGGATATAAGCGGAGATATCTCCTGCTTGTGTTTCGACGAACGGCAGCGCCGTAATTGATCCTGCGCCTTTTGCGTCACTCAGCTTGGCTGCGCGCTCAAGCAGACGGGAGTGAAGATAGAATACATCCCCGGGGAATGCTTCACGGCCCGGCGGACGGCGAAGAAGCAATGACAGCTCACGGTAAGCGGCCGCTTGTTTGGATAAATCATCATATACGACGAGAACGTGCTTGCCGTTGTACATGAATTCTTCACCCATTGTCACCCCTGCATACGGTGCAAGGTACAGAAGCGGAGCCGGCTGTGAAGCGGACGCTGTCACGACAATCGTGTAATCAAGCGCGCCATGCTTACGAAGTGTTTCCACCACGCCGCGCACTGTAGATTCTTTTTGACCGATCGCTACGTACACACAGATCATGTCTTGATCTTTTTGGTTTAAGATTGTATCAATCGCAACAGATGTTTTACCTGTCTGACGGTCACCGATAATCAGCTCACGCTGTCCGCGGCCGATCGGAATTAACGCGTCGATCGCTTTGATACCCGTTTGCAGCGGCTCATGTACCGATTTACGGTCCATTACGCCTGGAGCCTGGCTTTCGATCGGACGTGTTTTGCTTGTCAGAATCGGACCCAGTCCGTCTACCGGCTGTCCGAGCGGGTTGACGATACGTCCGATTAATTCTTCACCTACAGGAACTTCCATGATGCGGCCCGTTCTTTTGACCTCATCACCTTCACGGATATCTCTGTAAGGTCCTAAGATAACGATACCTACGTTGGATTCTTCAAGGTTTTGAGCCATACCCAAAACGCCGTTTGAAAACTCAACAAGTTCACCGGCCATACAATTGTCAAGGCCGTGCACACGCGCAATACCGTCTCCGACTTGGATGACTGTACCTACGTCATGAACTTCAATTTCAGATTGGTAATTTTGAATTTGCTGCTTTATCAGCGTGCTAATCTCTTCAGCTTTGATGCTCACTTAGGTTTCACCCCTTCTATCGATTTCCTCCGGCAAGTTGACGTTCCATGCGCTCAAGCTTTCCGCTTACGCTTCCGTCATAAATCCGGTTTCCAATGCGGACTTTAATGCCGCCTATTAAATCCGTCTGCACTTCATTTCTGATTCTGAGCGAAGCGATTCCGGCTTTTTTTGCAAACACTTGAGACAATGATAACATTTCCGCTTCTGACAGCGGTTTTACTGAATAAACAACCGCGTCCTCTGTCTGACGGGCCTGATTGGCAAGTTTGATAAACTCGTCTGTGAGATCAGGCACAATCGAAGACCGGCGGCGGTCAATCAGAAGAAAAATCGTATGCAGCACAGACTCAGACAGTGCGCCGAACGATTGCTGAATCAGCTCTTTTTTCTTAGCGGCCGATACCTTCGGATGGCTTAACACTTCCTGTAATCCGGCTTCGTTCCGAAACACTTCTTTTAGCACGGTAAGCTCTTCTTCGATTTCATTGATTTGAGAAGTCTCAACGGCAATGTCGAAAAGCGCTGACGCGTATCGTTTAGAGACAGCAGATCCACTCATCGGCTTTCTCCTACCTCTTTAAGATAGTCCTGAATCAGTTGTTCCTGGGCTTGTTCATCAAGCTCTTTTTCAATCACTTTCGATGCGATTAAGACAGAAAGTGATGCGACTTGCTCGCGAAGTGCGGAAACCGCTTGTTCTTTTTCTTTGACAATTTCGGTTCTCGCCGCTTCTTTCAATCTTTCAGACTCGGCGCGTGCAGCCTGGATAATGTCTTCCTTCTGCTTTTCACCCAGTTTTTTCGCATTTTCAATGAGTGATTGTGATTCCTGTTTCGCTTCTTTTAAAAGAACGCGCTGCTCTTCAATCAGCTTCTGCGCTTCTTTATTTCTTTCTTCAGCGGACGTAATTTCGCCGGCGATATGATCTTCACGCTGTTTCATTATATTTAATAGCGGTCCAAGAGCGAATTTCTTGAGAAGCGCTAATAAAACTAGCATAGCTAACAATTGGAATAGGATATCTCCGCCGTTAAACGACAGTCCTAATTCAAGAGGTAATTGAGACATCTACTACGGCAACTCCCTTCTGCAGGTTTTCTCTGCTGATAAAAAGCCGTTTCGGGACGGCCTGCTTATCAGACATAAAGCAATGGCGAAGGTTCTCTTAGAGTGATCTTCGCCATTTTTAGTTCATATAAGGCTTTTTTGCTTAGCCAAAGAACGCTAAGAACGCGATAACGACAGCGATAATCGGAAGGGCCTCAACCAATGCGATACCCATGAACATAAGAGTTCTAAGTTCTTTTCCTGCTTCCGGCTGACGGGCGATTCCCTCTACCGTACGTGAAACGATCAGACCGTTACCAATACCTGCACCAAGTGCACCTAAACCGATTGCAATTGCAGCTGCTATTAAATTCATGAAAAAGTTCCTCCTTTAAAATGTTATCCGAATGGATATATGATTTTAATGATCATGACTGATTTTGTGTGACATGTACACCATCGTCAGCATCGTAAAGATAAATGCCTGGATGGTACCGATGAACAAGCTGAACGCCTGCCATGCAAGCATCGGAATAATGGCTCCGACTGTGCCGACCAAACCGAGAAAGAAACTGTTTGAGTAGAAATTCGTCGCCAGATTCGCAAGCAGGCCAAGAAGAATTTCCCCGGCGAAAATGTTACCGTAAAGACGAAGTCCGAGTGTCAGCGTATTCGCAAACTCCTCAATGATCTTCATCGGGAACATAAGCGGAACCGGTCTGAGGTAATCCTTAGAGTATTCCTTCAAACCTTTCATCTTCACGCCGTAATAGTGCGTTAACGACACAACCATAACGGCTAGAGTCAGAGTAATAGCCGGATCGGCCGTCGGTGATTTCCACCAAAGCTCGTGTCCGACCGTTACAGAAAACGGCAGCCCCAGCATATTTGATACAAATATGTACATCAGCAAGGTTACACCAAGCGCCAAGAAGTTAGCCCCTGTTTTTAAATCCATTGTACTGCCTATAATATTGCGGACAAAATCAACAATCCATTCCATGAAGTTCTGGGCTTTTCCCGGACGGATGGACAGCGTTCTCGTAGTGAGAATCGCAATCAGCAGCACAATCACACTTGCCACAGTAATCATCAGAATGTTTGTCAGATTAAAAGTAAGACCAAACAAATCAATAGTTCTGTAATCGTGATTCAATGGGTTTTCACCTCTCTTCCATTGATGAACGTTTGAGCTGAATAATGGAATCTATCATAATGACGGGATAAATTGTCATTAATCCAATAATCACACTTGCCACACTGACTTTATCGGGATATTTAAAGGCGACAGCCATCGCAAGTATCGCATTGCACCAACGCGCTGCGCTCCCGAGTGATCGTATGGACTTTCCTTTCGCCACGGCCTTGTCAAAAGCATTCATTCTTCTGGTCAAGAGCCACAAATTAAACAAACTGAAAACAGTTCCCAAAAAGAGGCCTAAAAAAACAGTTTTATACGCCGTAAGACCATATCCCAGCAAATAGATTGCTAAGATTACAAATACATATCTCCGTTGTCTGCTGAATGTAAGATTGGGATCGTCCATCAACTATCTGTCTCCTGATGAAAATGTAATATAATTCCTGGATACGGCAAAACATGCGGTTAACCCTTGCAGAAGGCCTTTTTTGTCCGCAAAACGGCCTGTTCGAAAAAACCACTCATCCTCCTGATGCCACGGGATGCTGTTTCATTCGCTTAGATAAATCCTCATATAACGGGTTTTTTGGAGGATTTAAAATGAGGATGGATACTAGAAATGAAAGGAATGAAAACCTTCTCATAATACCCTCGTTTAGCATACAATAGCCCCTAACATGTGTCAATCTGTTTAAAGTTAAAAAACTTTTTATACCGAAAGCATACACAGAATGTTCACAAATTCACCTATAAATGTATGAAGTCTGCCCATTCAGCAAATATCTGGATAAAAAAAGAAAACCCCCTGAATGAGGTTTTCCGATTTATTTGGTTCCGTACAGTCTGTCACCCGCGTCACCGAGGCCCGGAACGATATAGCCTTTTTCATTCAGTTTTTCATCAAGGGCTGCGATGTAAATATCAACGTCAGAATGATGTTTCTGCAGCTCTTCCACGCCTTCCGGAGCCGCTACAAGACACATAAAACGAATGTTTCTCGCGCCGCGCTTTTTCAGGCTGTTTATCGCTTCCACCGCAGAACCTCCCGTAGCAAGCATCGGATCCACGACAATAAATTCGCGTTCTTCTACATCAGAAGGAAGCTTGACATAGTATTCCACCGGTTTTAAGGTTTCCGGATCACGGTATAATCCGACATGTCCCACTTTAGCGGCCGGGATTAATTTCAGCATGCCGTCAACCATTCCGAGACCCGCTCTCAGGATCGGCACGATACCGAGTTTCTTCCCTGAAATCACTTTGGAAGTCGCTGTTTGAACAGGTGTTTTCACTTCCACTTCTTTAAGAGGAAGATCACGTGTAATTTCAAACGCCATCAGTGACGCGACTTCGTCCACAAGGTCTCTGAAATCCTTTGTGCCTGTATTTTCATTCCGAATATATGTCAGCTTATGCTGGATTAAAGGATGATCAAATACGTAAACCTTTCCCATACTGTGTTCAGCTCCTTTTTTGTTGTCCGAGTGACTTTTTCACACTTCTATTGATTCTACAGAAAAAGACAAACAGTTTCAAGAAAATCATAAAAAAACCCGCCGGATTAAGGTTCCGGCGGGTTTCTTCCTTATTAATAGCCTAGTTCTTTATATAAAGGAAACTTTTCAGTCAAGGCAGATACGCGCTGTCTCGCTTCTTCAAGTTTTGCTTCGTCTTCATGATGTTTCAGCGCGAGGCCGATGATGGCGCCGACTTCTTCAAGCGCGTCACCGTCAAAGCCGCGGCTTGTCACAGCTGCCGTACCAAGACGGATTCCGCTTGTGACGAACGGTTTTTCCGGATCGTAAGGGATCGCGTTTTTATTAGATGTAATGCCGATTTCATCAAGAACGTGTTCAGCGACTTTTCCGGTCAGTCCGAGAGAACGGAGGTCGACAAGCACAAGGTGGTTATCCGTTCCGCCTGATACGAGCTGAATGCCCTCTTTGTTCAGAGACTCAGCCAGGCGCTTCGCGTTCGAGATGACGTTTTGCGCATATGTTTTGAAATCATCTTCAAGCACTTCTCCGAAAGAAACGGCTTTGGCCGCGATGACATGCATAAGCGGTCCGCCTTGGATTCCCGGGAAAATGGATTTATCAATCTTTTTGCCGAACTCTTCACGGCAAAGGATCATTCCTCCGCGGGGTCCGCGAAGTGTTTTGTGAGTCGTTGTCGTTACAAAGTCAGCGTAAGGAACCGGATTCGGATGAAGACCGGCTGCGACAAGACCCGCGATATGCGCCATGTCTACCATGAAGTAAGCGCCGACTTCATCAGCGATTTCGCGGAATTTTTTAAAGTCGATCGTGCGGGGGTACGCGCTCGCTCCGGCAACGATGAGTTTCGGCTTATGCGCCAGCGCTTTTTCACGCACATCTTCATAATCTATATATTGCGTGTCTTTATCGACTCCGTATTCTACAAAGTTGTATTGAACGCCGCTGAAATTAACCGGGCTTCCGTGTGTTAAGTGGCCGCCGTGGGAGAGGTTCATCCCGAGCACCGTGTCGCCGTGCTCTAAAATCGTGAAGTAAACAGCCATGTTCGCTTGAGCGCCTGAGTGCGGCTGAACGTTTACATGCTCAGCTCCGAAAATCTCTTTCGCGCGGTCGCGGGCGATGTCCTCAACGACATCAACATGCTCACAGCCGCCGTAGTAGCGTTTGCCGGGGTAGCCTTCAGCATATTTGTTTGTTAAAACAGAGCCTTGCGCTTCCATTACCGCTTCCGTCACGAAGTTTTCAGAAGCAATTAATTCGATCTTAGTCTGTTGACGCTTACGCTCATCTTTGATGGCGTTAAACACTTGTTTGTCTTGTACAGGTAAATGTTTCATCAGCGAGATCCTCTCCTATCCGTTTCCTGTTCTTTATTTTTACCACCCTTATTGTACATGGTTTTTCAGGTGAATGTAACAGCTTATTTAAAAAAATCACAAAATAAAATTAGAAAACACGAACATTATACAGGAAAAGTATTTTCATCATTCGCATTCATAAACGGCGCGAATTCCGCCTATCAGCTTCGGCCTTGTCCGGGCCATCGTCACATGTGCTTCTCCAAGCTCACGGCTTGATATCCGGACAGGGACGGCAACGGGTTTCAGATGCATGCCGATGAACGTATCACCGATGTCAATCCCGGCGTCAGCCTGAATCGATTCAGCGAGCACGGGAGAACGCATCTGCCGGTATGCATAAGAGGCCATCGCTCCGCCCGCTTTCGGGACGGGGACGGCTGAAACAATGGGGAGCCTGAACCGCTCGGCCGTTTCCGCTTCAATGACAAGCGCCCTGTTTAAATGCTCGCAGCATTGAAAAGCAAGATGCACACCCGTTTTTTCCTTAAACCGGTTAAGTCCGCCGTATATCAATTCAGCCCAATCCCCGCTTCCGGCGGTGCCGATCCGGCTTCCGGCGGCTTCACTTGTACTGCACCCGATCACCAGCAGACTGCCTTCCGTCAGTCCTGCCTGCTCTTGAAACTCAGTCAGCATGTCCGTCCATTTTTGCTTCATCTCTTCCATTGTCCAGCACCTCTTACAGATTTTTTTCTTCGTAATCTGCGATTTTGCCGATCCGCCGTTCGTGGCGGCCGCCCGTAAATTCAGTCGTCAGCCAGACTTTTGCGATTTCGCGCGCCAGCCCCGGGCCGATGACGCGTTCGCCCATCGCAAGAACATTCGTGTCATTGTGTTCACGCGTCGCTTTTGCGCTGAAGGTGTCATGGGCAAGCGCACAGCGTATGCCCTTTACCTTATTTGCGGAGATGCTCATGCCGATGCCTGTGCCGCAAATTAAAATTGCCCTGTCAGCTTCGCCGTTCACCACTTTTTCCGCTACCGGAAAAGCGTAGTCTGAATAATCGACAGAGCCGGCGCCGCATTCACAGCCCATATCAATGTATTCAATCTGCAATTCATCCAAAAGACTTTTTATTTCTTCGCGGATATGGATGCCGCCGTGATCTGACGCAATAGCTACTTTCATTCATTTACCTCCTAGGTGTGGCTGGGCGAAGACAGCCCAGTGTGCTTGTCCTTTTTATTACGAAATCCGTTGATTTCATTCTACTCTTTCACATTCGTTTTGCAAATGACCTGTTTGCAGATTTTCTGACAGATTACTTGCTTTTTCCGTCAAGCAATTGATCAGCCAAAAGGGTCAGCAGCTCCTCCAGTTCGTCCCGCGTCTGTTTATAAACATCAAGCGGACCGCCGAACGGGTCAGAGATATCGCCGTTTTCCCCCGTTACGTATTCTTTAATGGTAAAGACTTTGCCCTGACTGTTTTGATATCGGCCTTCAATCAGCTGTTTGTGCTGTTCCGTCATCGCCAGCACCAGATCAGCCGTCTCGATATGTTCTTCCGATAAGGGAGATGAACTGTGATTGAGAGCGATCCGTTTTTCAAACAGCGCTTCCACGGCATGGGCTGACGCTTTTCCGTTCGGAGACGCGAATACGCCGGCCGAGCTTACGCTGACGTCCAGCCCTTTCGTTTCTGCAATGGATTTAAAAAGAGCCTCAGCCATAGGACTGCGGCACGTATTGCCTGTACATACAAAGATTATTTTCATGTCCGTCACCTCTTACTGCCTATTATAAATGAAGAAAAAAGAAACGGCATCTTCGTTTCTTTTTTTACGTATCTTATACCGGTAAAAGCAGTTTCAGCCCGAATCCGATCAAAATGGCTCCGCCGAGCGCTTCGCTGTACGAGCCGAGCCACGACTGCACCTTTCTTCCCGCCAAAAGGCCCGCCCATGTTAAAACGGTGCTGAAGACCCCGAACAGCGTAACGGCCAGAAACGGGTTGGAACCGTTCATCCCGAGACTGAGCCCGACAGAAAAGCTGTCCAGACTGACACCGACCGCAAACAGCAACAGTCCCGAGCCTGCCGGAGATATGAGCGGCCCGTCTGATTGTTTAAACGCGGCGATGATCATCTGCACCCCTAAAATGAAAAGAAGAGATCCGCCGATGTAAACGGCAAGCATCCCCAGAAAACCGGACAGCAGATGCCCGGCCGCCATTCCCGCAAGCGGCATCATGACATGAAACAGCCCGATGACAACCCCTATATGAAAAATCTGTTTTTTCTTCAGCTGAATCATTCCCATTCCGAGCCCGACGGAAAAGGCATCCGTCCCCAAAGCAAATGCCATGATGCTTAAGGAGACAAGTTCCCCGATGAATAGATTCGACATGAAATAAAAACCCCCTTGGACGTGCCCGCTTGTTTAGCTTATGCATGTCCGATAAGGGGTAGAACAAGTTAATGGATAACGGTGCCGCCTGCGGCTTTCATCAGCCTGTTCATCACGGCGAGCCCCACTCCGGTATCCGGAAAGGACTCAGAAATAATCATGTCCACTTCCGCTTCATCAAAGCTGCGGAGCGCATCGTATAAGGCGGACGCCACTGTTTCAAGGTCGGCGCGTCTGCCGCAGACCTTGATATAATCAGCCTGGTAACTATCGGCGTTCTCTTCTGTTGTCAAAATGCCGATTCGTTTCCCCCGGCTTTTATATGCGTCTGCCAGTTCTTGAATTCTCCAGGCGCCGCCGTCGGCAATAGCCATCGGCGCAGAAGGCGCGTAATGTGTATATTTCATACCGGGAGAAATAGGAACCTCATCTTCTTCGGTCAGCCCTTTATCCACAAGAACCGAACCGGCGGCGGATTCAATCTGCTCTTTTGTCACGCCGCCCGGACGAAGCAGCACGGGCTGTTTCCCCGTACAGGACAGAACGGTTGATTCCACTCCGATTCCCGTCGCGCCGCCGTCCACAATACCGGCAATGCGGCCGTTTAAATCATGAGCTACATGCTCGGCCTTCGTCGGGCTCGGTTTTCCTGATAAATTGGCGCTCGGCGCGGCGATCGGCAGTCCGGCCGAGCTGATGAGGGCTAATGCTACCGGATGATCAGGCATTCTGACCGCTACCGTCTCAAGTCCCGCGGTGACACGGGGTGACAGCACACCGGGCTTACACGGCAGAACAAGGGTCAGCGCCCCCGGCCAGAATAGCTTCATAAGCTTTTTCGCCGTCTCAGGAATATGGCTGATAAAACGATCAAGCTGGCTGATATGGGATATATGCACAATCAGCGGGTTATCGCTCGGCCTTCCTTTCGCCTCATATATTTTCGTTACGGCTTCCGTATTTTCAGCGTTAGCGCCCAGTCCGTAAACGGTTTCTGTCGGAAAAGCCACAACCTCATTCTGCCGCAGCAATTCCGCGGCTTGTGTAATCTGGGGATCGGTTGTGGATAATTCTGCGGAACAATCCACAAACCATCTTCTTGTTTTCATGTAGAACCAAACTCCTTATTTTAAAGCGGTAAAACTTTATTTTCTCTCGTGTATTCCTTTTGAAAGTATAAAAGATGTCCTTTAATAAAACAAGTGTTATCCACAAACTGTGGACAACACTTTTTAATAAGTGGATAACCTTGTGTATAAGTTAGATCAGGCAGAGGTTTTCACCATTAAAAACGAACCTTCTGTGCATAACGAGTTGCGGAAATGTTCGGACGTATACAGTTCATCAGGCGCATCGGCGCACGCTTCAAATCCCATCACATTCAGAAACTCAGCAGATGAGGGCTGATTGGCGACTAAGTAGACATCTTGAATCTCATGTTTTTTGCACAGCACATCCATACTTTGAAACAGTGTAACGATATGGCTTTGATTCAGCCTGTCCGACATGACGAGTGAACGGAGAAGCCCTTTTCCGCCGCTGAATTTTTCGATCCCGAGACAGGCGGCAATCATTTTTTCGCTGTCTTCCAGTACGATAAACCGGCTGATCTGCTGATCGATTTCCGCATGTGCCGTATCAGCCTTTTTCAAAAAGGCCTCCAGCGCCTCCGTATCTTGATCTCTTGCCACTCTCAGCTGATAAAACATATATTTCCCTCCGTTTCGATCAACTCTTTCTTCCAATCTATGAATCGAATCCGGATTTATGCCTTTTACTTCAGGAAAATAGATCTGAAATCCAATCGACGAGGAAAAACTTCACTTCTGTATCATCGTCATCTTTATTTTCTTTCTTCGCTTTATCAGCCTTTGCTTTTACGTCATCCAGCACTTTTTTAGTCTGTTTCTGCGTTTCTTCCTGCTTCTGTCCGCCGTCTTCCTGATCTTTCACCGCTTCGCCGTTTGAGAAATCAAGGAAGCACAGCGGCGGAAACAAGACGCACCACCAGTTGGCGCCCTCGCCATTGCCGAGTGTAATTAAAATCGCTTCATATTTTCCGGCCGGATAGACCATATTGCCGTAGAGCTTTGTCGGAAACGAGATTTTATTGAATTGAACTGAAACGGACTGATGCGCACCCTTTTCTTTCATCGTTTGTTTGGCGATTTCTTTAATTTCAGGAAGCTTCGAACGAATGAGCCGCCGCGCTTCTTCAATGGAAGTGATATCTTTCACCCAGTCCGTGATTTGCTTGTTTACAGCATCTCTGATCTGGCGCTTGAGCTTTTGATCTTCATCGTTATCACTGTTGGCCAAAATTCTGAGCCGGATCGCTTCATCCGGTATGACGACGGGCTCATCGGCTGATGCCCGCGCCGTTTCTTCTTTTGTCAAACCCGCAAGCGCTCCTGATAATAAAAGAAAAATATATATGCAGATCATCATTGTCTGTTTCATCGGTCCCCACCGTTCCTCTCCGTGCTTTTTTTATCTAGTCCCATTATGGACATGACGGAAAAGGTTTAAACCGGCGGGAAGAAAAAAATCTAGCAAGCTGATAATCTGCATTGACAGATTCAAAATATGGTACGATATTATTTTGATAGGAGGTTTTCAGATGAAATATAATTACACCGTGCTGCTGTCGGCGGCATGTATGTCTGTCATTTATTCTATTTTGTATGTTCATCAATTCATTATCGCGGCTTTCATTTCGATGGCGTTTTATTTTTTGTTTCCTTATTTGATTTTTGCGCTGCCGCTTCAATACTTTCTGAATAAAAAGCCGAAGAGATTTCATCCGCTGTATTTTCTTTATTATTTAGGGGTGTCATTCATTGCAAACGGGATCATCTTCGGTCTTTTGCAGCCGTCAGGCCAATCTCTGTTTTCTAATTCAGCCTTTTATATCTTTGCGGTTTTAACAGCCGTCGTCTATTGGGTATGGGATTCCGTATTGCTGCAAAGACAAAATCCGGCTACAGAAGCGTAATCAGCAGACAGCCGGCTGAAGGGAGAGCGGCGCAAAAGAAAACGGCGGCCATCTTTAAACGGGCGTGCCGTCCTTCTTCTGTTTCAGAATGATAATTGGCCCGCTGCTCCGCTCCGCTTACGGCCAACCCGGAAACGATGATCGCTGTGACGATAAGAACAGCCGTAACGGCGCCGAAAATGATATCAACGCCAAACGGCAGAACAAACCCCGCCGCATAAGCTGCGGCGGCGAGTATACATCCGAAGGCGAACGCTTTTTTCAAGGCGGATGCCCCTTTCATTTTCTTTCCATTGTAACAAAAGCCCGCCGTGTGCGTCACCGGCGGGCTTTTTTCATGATGTGATGACCGCGGATACGGTTCTGTCTTTTCCGTTGATGTCCTGTACGACTTCCACTTCCGCATTCGGAAAGGAATGACGGAACAGGTCTTTCACGGCTTTCCCCTGATTATATCCGATTTCAAAGACGACAAGCGCTTTATCTTTCATGACAAGAGGCAGCTCCTCCATAAACCGCTTGTAGAATTTCAAACCGTCACCGCCGTCCGTAAGAGCATGAAGCGGCTCATGGAAACGGACGATATCCGACAAATCCGCCATTTCTTCTTCAGAAATATACGGCGGATTGGAAACAATAATATCCGCTTTTTTCCCTGATGAAATAAAAGGAGTTAACAGATCTCCCTGCAAAAAACAGACGTCCGCTCCGAGGTTTTGCGCATTTCTTTCCGCCACCTGCAGCGCTTCTTTTGAAATATCCGAAGCCGATACTGAAAAATGTCCGCATTCAAGGGCGAGCGTCACCGCAATGGCACCGCTCCCCGTACCGATATCAATGACGTTCAGTCGTTCCGCCTCGGAAAATACCCGCTTTTGTCTGTCCAGCAGATGAAAGACGACTTCTTCCGTTTCCGGACGCGGAATGAGAACATCGTCATTCACAAAAAATTCCCTGCCGTAAAACTGTTCTTTCCCGATAATATATTGAATCGGAATACCTTCTTTATGCATCTCCACGTGCCGCCTGAATCGATAAAGCTCGTCCTCGCCGACGGCCTCCTGCAGACTTGCGAGAAGCTTGCTCCGGTCCATTCCGGTATCATTTAACAACAGCAGCTCGGCCGCGTTTTTTTCTCTTCCCGCTTCGGTTAAATAAGAAGAAGCCCAGCTTAGGGCTTCAAAAACGGTCTTCATCTTAATTTTCCGCCTGCTGGAGCTTGCTTGACTGGTCTTCTACGATTAACGCTTCAACCACTTCATCAAGCTTGCCTTCCAGGATTTGATCCAGCTTTTGAATCGTCAGGCCGATGCGGTGATCCGTCACACGGTTTTGCGGGAAATTGTATGTGCGGATACGCTCGGAACGGTCGCCTGAACCGACGGCTGATTTACGGGTCTGATCATATTCAGCCTGAGCTTCCTGCTGGAATTTGTCATAGATTCTGGCGCGGAGCACCTTCATCGCTTTTTCTTTGTTTTTAATCTGAGATTTTTCATCCTGACAGGAAACGACGACACCGGTCGGTAAATGCGTCAGGCGTACGGCCGACATCGTCGTGTTTACGCTTTGTCCGCCCGGTCCGCTTGATGCGAATGTATCGACGCGGATGTCTTTTTCGTGAATGTCCACTTCTACTTCTTCCGCTTCAGGAAGACACGCCACCGTCGCCGTGGATGTATGAATACGGCCGCCTGATTCCGTTTCCGGAACACGCTGTACGCGGTGCGCGCCATTTTCATACTTCAGCTTGGAGTATGCGCCTTTTCCCGTAATCATAAAGATGATTTCTTTATAACCGCCCGTTCCGGTCACGTTTGCTTCCATGACTTCAGTCTTCCAGCCTTGGATTTCGGCGTAACGGGAGTACATTCTGTAGAGATTTCCCGCAAACAGCGCGGCTTCTTCTCCTCCCGCTGCTCCGCGGATCTCCATGATTACGTTTTTGTCATCGTTCGGGTCTTTCGGGATGAGGAGCACTTTCAAACGCTCTGATAAGGTTTCCGTCTCTCCCTGCAGTTCGGAGATTTCTTCCTTCACCATTTCTCTCATATCGGCATCAAGCTTTTCCTCAAGCATCGCTTTCGCATCGGCAAGCTGTTCTGATGCGTCTCTGTATTGTCTATAGACTTCAACGGTTTCTTGTATATCAGATTGCTCTTTCGAATATTCTCTAAGCTTTTTCGGATCGTTGACCACTTCCGGATCACTTAAAAGCTCATTTAATTTTTCGTATCGTTGTTCAATTGACTGTAAACGGTCTAACACGGTCTTCACCTCTGTTTTCCTGTGCGTAACATTCTCATTATAGTATAGGGCTTATCGCCAGTCAAAAGCAATTCGCCTCTGTTATACTGAAGCAAAAAAGGAGGGGCGGATATGCTGAAATCCATCCACCATATAGCAATCATATGCTCTGATTATGAAAAGTCGAAAGCTTTTTACACCGAGATTCTCGGCTTCGGCATTATAAAAGAAACATACCGAAAGGAACGGGAATCTTATAAACTTGATCTTGCGCTGGACGGCGCGTACGCGATTGAATTGTTTTCCTTTCCCGATCCGCCCGAACGGCCGACCAGACCGGAAGCCGCGGGTCTCCGGCATCTCGCTTTCACCGTAAACGATCTTGAAGCAGCCGTCAGAGAGTTAAAGGAAAAGGGCGTCGGCACAGAACCGATCAGAACCGATCCGCTGACGGGGAAACGGTTTACCTTTTTCTTTGATCCCGACAAGCTTCCGCTTGAATTGTATGAAGCGTAAGTTTTTTGAAGAAATGCCGCTTTCTTTGGCGAATTCCTTCTTGTTTTGTCTAACATGAAGGGAACGCCGCCTCATGGTCGAATACCTAGCAAAAAGGAGGTATGTGATCATGAATACAAACATGGCCGCGAAAGAGCTCGGCGTCTCCGCAAAAACGGTGCAAAGGTGGGTCAAACAGCTGAATCTTCCGGCTGAACGGAATGAGCTCGGACATTATTCCTTTACACCTGAGGATCTTGATGTGCTGAAATCGGTCAAACGGCAAATTTCTGAAGGCACTGCCCTTCTGGACGTTCAAGTGCCCCGGCAGCCGAAAAAACGGACGGGCTTCATTTTGCAGCGTCCGAAAATCAATGGCGGCGCTGAACAAAGATTGGCAGAGCTGGAGCGCAAACTGGACATTCTCACGAAAGAGAAACAAGGTGAGAACCATCTGCTTTCAAGGATAGAGGAGCTTGAACGCCAGCTGAAACAAAAGGCGGATGAAGGGGTGTCTTATCAGCTTCTTCAGCACAGACGGGAAATTGACGACCTCAATACCGAATTGCAGACATTGGCCTCCCGCATCCAGGAACTTGCCCAGACAGCTCCCCTCTCAGAAACAGCCGCTTCTTCAGAACATAAGAAACCCAGAAAAAAAACGAGATTTTCGCCTTTTAAATTTCAATTCTAATCAAAAAAGCTCCCTGAAACAGGGAGCTTTTCATTATGCAGTCAGCGCAATGATGATCGGCAGTGAGATGAGAGATAAAATCGCACTGATCACGAACGCGGACGCAGTTTCTTCCTCTTGTTTTTCGAAACGTGTGGCAATCATCGCCGCTACCGCAGATCCAGGGAATGCAACGAGCAATACCGCTTTAGTGATCTGGTCAGCCGGAAGTCCGACTGCAAGAGCGATCAAGTACATCAGCGCAGGCTGAACGGCAACTTTTAACAAAGCGATACCGAAAGCCGGCAGACTGAGCTTAATGTTGCGGATACCGACAGTTACACCGACGGCGAAGAGCGCAACACCTGATGTTGTGCTTCCGAGCTGATCAAGCATTTTTTCTCCCAAGCCAGGGAGTGTTACACCGCAGAGTACCAGAATGATACTGATAAGCGGTGCAGCCGCAAGCGGTTCGGAAAGACCGTGAAGAATAGACTTACCAGTCATTTTCCAGAAGTTCTCGTTTTCAGTGTCTTTTTTCTTAGATGACTCACCGACAGTAGCGATAATGATCGCAAGCGGGTCAAGGATGGCGTTAACCACGATACCCGTAACGGCGATAGGAATCGCTACTTCGCTTGCTCCGAATAAGCTTCCTAGTACGGGAATACCCATAAAAGCAAATGTCGGTTGTGCAGAGTTTAAAGAAAATACAGATGAATTCGTTAAATCATACTTGAAGATAAATTTGCAAACCAACAGAATGACGATAAAGAATCCGACAATCCCAATGATCAAAGCGACCATCAAAGGAACCTGTGATAAAAACGCACTTCTTGAAGTGGTTAAAATACTTGCGATAAAATGCGCCGGAAGCGCGTACTTCGTAACTAAGGTGCTTACCCCTTTTGCTGACTTCGCGTCATAACTTCCGAAGCGACCTGCGAACCATCCCAGCACGATCACGAAAAAGATCGGCGCCAGGAGGATTAAAATATCTAAGAAGCTCAAAATGTTCTCCTCCAAATCCTTAATGTCCGTATACTTTAGCCTTTACATAAAAGCTTTCCCTCGGACTGTAAAATTAATCGTAAAAATTATTTAGCGACAACTTGTTTATATTGCGGTTTCCACATTGCATCAAGAACGGCTTGTTCTACATTTTCAGGAATGCGGTTTGCCACGCCTTCTTTAATGGCAGTTTCCGCTACGGCGATCGCAACTTTAATTGAAACTTCTTGTAAGTCGCTCATGCTCGGCAGAAGGCCTGCACCCGGTGTTTCAAAATCAACGCTTTCTGCGATTGCGTCAGCAGTTGCCGCAAACATTGCAGGAGTAATCACTTTCGCTTCTACAACGATTGAACCGAGACCAAGTCCAGGGAACGCGAATGCGTTGTTAGATTGTCCGATTTCATGAGAAACGCCATTGTACTCTACATTGTCAAACGGGCTTCCTGTCGCCACAAGCACTTTGCCGTCAGTCCATTTGAAAAGATCGCTAGGAACGGCTTCAGCAAGCGGTGTCGGGTTAGACATCGGCATGATGACCGGACGCTCAACGTGTTTTGCCATTTCTTTGACGATTTCTTCACTGAACGCGCCGCTTTGGCCTGATGTACCGATTAAGATTGTCGGTTTCGCTTGACGGATCACTTCAATGAAAGGAATTTGTCCGTTTTCATCGCGTTTCCAATCTTTAATTTCTTCAGCTGTGCGCAGGTACGGCTCTTGGAAATCAAGAATGTTTTCCATACCTTCAATTAACAAGCCTCTGTAGTCCATTGTGTAGAACGCTTTGTTGGCTTCTTCTTCAGAAAGACCGGCAAGCACCATAGTGTCGCGGATTTGGTCAGCGATTCCGATTCCGGCAGATCCCGCACCGAAGACAACCACACGCTGGTCTTTAATAGACGCGCCTGTTTTCTTCATAGCCGCAAGCACACCTGCAAGCGTAATCGCGCCTGTTCCTTGAATGTCATCGTTGAATGTAAGAATTTCATGGTTGTATTTCTTCATGATATTGCGCGCGTTTTTGTTTCCAAGGTCTTCCCAGTGAAGAAGAGCTTTAGGGAAATATTTAAGCGCAGCTTTTACATAAGCGTCAACGAAAGCTTCGTAACGTTCGCCTTGGATACGTTCATGGCGGTTACCGATGTATAAAGGATCGTTCAGAAGTTTTTCATTGTTCGTACCGACGTCAAGAACGACAGGAATAACACGGCTTGGGTCAATACCGGCGGCAGCTGTGTATACCGCTAATTTACCGATGGCGATGTTGATACCGCCTACACCCCAGTCACCGATTCCGAGGATGCTTTCTGAGTCTGTCGCAACGATCAGATCAATATCTCCGGCAGTGGCATGAAGGTTTTCAAATGCCTCTTCAATCCCTTCCACGTTGTCGATAGAAAGGTAAATCCCTTGAGGTCTTCTGTACTCATGGCTGTATTCTTGAATCGCTTCACCGACAGTCGGTGTGTAAACAACCGGCAGCATTTCACGAAGATGGTTTTGAAGCAATTTAAAGAAAAGAACTTCGTTACGGTTTTGCAAATCATTCAAATACACGTTTTGGCGAAGGCGGTCCGGCTGAGCTTGAAACTGCTCGTATGCGCGTTTTGCCTGCTCATCAAGAGACAGAATTGTCGGAGGAAGCAGCCCGTCTAATCCAAGGCTTTTTCTTTCTTCTGCTGAAAACGCAACACCTTTATTTAAAGTAGGGATAGATAGAACTTCTTTTCCTCTTAAAGTAGTTTCTAAGTTGCCTTCCTTCGTTACTTTAATATTATTCAAGAAAATCTCCTTCTTTCTTCAAATAGTTAACAAAGTTAAGTAATTACCCATTTTGGCTAGTGTGATCGCGATCTGCTATATCTTTTTTTGACAATTATTCGAACAATGTCTCATAACTATTTACATTACTTAGTCATTTTATGCCTGTAAAAATGAAAATTCAAGAGATGAAAATTACTTAATTTTTTCATACTCTTTTTTAAGTTATTTAACTACAATTTTTGAAAAAACGTCAAAAAAACACCGGATTTTTTACCGGTGTTTTCATGAAAAGGGTTATTTATCAGTCTGTTTTTTTCGGCACTTCGTGATGATGTCTGCATCTCGCTTCGTATGACTCCGATGCGCCGACTAAAATGACCGGATCATCATAGGAAGCGGGCTTCCCGTCAATCAAACGCTGCGTACGGCTTGCCGGCGACCCGCAAACGGAGCAGACCGCCTGCAGCTTCGTCACCGATTCGGCAACCGCCATCAGATTCGGCACCACGCCGAAAGGCTCTCCCCGGAAATCCATATCAAGTCCGGCCGCGATGACACGATAGCCTTTATCCGCAAGCGAGGATAAGTCGCCGATGATCGATTCGCCGAAAAACTGCACCTCATCTACCGCGATGACGTCCGTGCTTTCACTGATATGATCCCATATTTCAGCCGAAGACGAGATGACGTGGCTTGTCATGGATGTGCCGTTGTGAGAAACGACGGCCTCCTCACTGTAGCGATTATCAATGGCAGGTTTGAATACCTTGACCTCCTGCTTCGCATATGTCGCTCTTTTCACTCTGCGGATCAGCTCTTCTGATTTCCCAGAGAACATGCTGCCGCATATCAGCTCAAGCCATCCGCTTTGCTTCATTATGTACATAGGCTATCCGCTCCCCTTTTTTTCCTGTTTATGGACATAAAAAACAGGCAAGAAGCAATTCTTGCCTGCCTGTAAAATCTATTATTACTTAAGACCGTATTTTTTGTTAAAGCGATCAACACGACCATCAGCAGAAGCGAATTTTTGACGTCCAGTGTAGAATGGGTGGCATTCAGAGCAAATCTCAACGCGTACCTCTTCTTTTACTGAGCCTGTTTCAAATTCATTTCCGCAAGCGCATTTAACTGTTGCTTTTTTGAAATTAGGATGAATTCCTGCTTTCATTGTATCCATCTCCTTCCGCCCTGAATCCCGTGTGGAAACAGAGTTATTATTCCGGAGTAATCCGGAACGCATATGAGAGAATTATATCAGTCATTTACTGCATTTGCAAATACATTTTTTATCAGCGGCGGGCTGATGATGAAAGGTTTGCCTGCTTCCATTCTTGGTTGATCAGATCGAAGAATTCCTGATTCGTTTTTGTTTTTTTCATTTTTCTCATAAACTTCTCTGCGAAGTCCGGAGAATCAGACATCGATTTGCGGATCGCCCATAAACGGTCAAGATGCTCTTTCGGCACGAGCAGCTCTTCCTTCCGTGTGCCGGAGCGGCGGATATCGATCGCCGGGAAAATCCGTCTTTCCGCAAGAGAACGGTCAAGGTGAAGCTCCATGTTGCCCGTTCCTTTAAACTCTTCATAGATGACGTCATCCATCCGGGAGCCCGTGTCTACGAGCGCCGTCGCCAAAATGGTCAGGCTGCCGCCCTCTTCAATGTTTCTCGCGGCACCGAAAAAGCGCTTCGGACGATGGAACGCAGCCGGGTCAATCCCGCCGGAAAGCGTACGTCCGCTTGGCGGGATAACGAGGTTGTAGGCCCGTGCCAGGCGGGTAATGCTGTCCATCAGAATGATAACGTCTTTTTTATGTTCAACGAGACGCATCGCCCGTTCAAGCACAAGCTCCGCTACCTTAATGTGATTTTCCGGCACTTCATCGAACGTCGAGCTGACGACATCGCCCGCTACGGAACGTTCAATATCCGTTACTTCTTCCGGTCTTTCATCAATTAAGAGAACGATCAATTCAGCGTCAGGCTGATTTGTCGTAATGCTGTTAGCGATTTCTTTCAGCAGCATGGTTTTACCGGCTTTCGGCGGCGCCACGATCAGACCGCGCTGGCCGAAACCGACGGGAGCCATCATATCAAGAATTCTTGTTGAGAGATAATTCGGTTTCGTCTCAAGCACCATTTGGCGGTCCGGATAAAGCGGAGTCAGCGCAGGAAAATGGACGCGCTCTTTCGCAGATTCCGGATCATCTCCATTTACCGCTTCAACGTGCAAAAGTCCGTAATAGCGTTCATTTTCTTTCGGCGGACGCACCTTGCCGGATACTTTGTCACCGTTTCTTAAATCAAAGCGGCGGATCTGAGAAGCAGAAATGTAGATGTCTTCTGAGCTTGGCGAGTAATTAATCGGTCTGAGGAAGCCGAATCCTTCCGATTGGATGATTTCGAGCACGCCTTCCATAAACAGAAGATCCTCCTGCTCGGCGTTGGCTTTCAGAATGGCAAAGATTAATTCTTTTTTAGTCAGTTTGCTGTAGTAGGAGATTTTATAATGTCTGGCCAGTTCATATAGTTCTTTTAATTTCATATTTTCCAAAGAGGAAATAGATACGTCTTTCATAAAAACACCACGCTTTTCATAGTCAATGTATTGCTGTTTTCATTCAAATCGGCTGCTTCGCATGATTCCGCCAAAGCACATTCTTTTATAAAACGTTCAGGAACTTCTATCGGTAACACTTCCACCCATGATCGGCGCTTTTTTAAAAAAGGAATGTCTTAATGAGTTTTGAAGGAAGCGAGGACAAAAACTTGAGAAGATCAATATTTATATCGTCTGTATGCGGTAGAATTTGAAAATTTCCCAGTACTCAAAAGAAGGAATGACACAGAAAAATCGCAGCACTCTTTATTTTTACCTCATTTCAAAAAATTATTCAACTTAAATAATGCTTTGACATATAAATGATAGGGTTGACTCTTTATTGCAAAAGAAAAGCGGGACTTTCCGTCCCGCTTTTCTCTATTTATGGCCGGATCACAAGATTTGGTTTTTTCTTCAGGCTGTGTCTTCCGTCAACGAATCGGACCGTTCCTGATTTCGCCCGGATGACCAGACTTTCAGTCGTGCCGACGGAGCCTTTGAACTGAACGCCTTTCAGCAGCTCTCCGTCCGTGACGCCCGTTGCGGCAAAAATGGCGTCATCCCCTCTCACAAGGTCCTCCATCCGGAGCACTTTGGATACATCAAGGCCCATTCGCTCACAGCGGGCCTGCTCTTCCGCACTTTGCGGCAGAAGCCTGCCGATGATTTCGCCGCCGAGCGCTTTTAACGCAACGGCAGACAGCACGCCTTCAGGAGCCCCGCCTGAACCGAAGAGAATGTCTACTCCCGTATGGTCAAAGGCCGTATTGATGGCGCCCGCGACATCACCGTCGTTGATCAGTTTGATTCTGGCGCCCGCCTCACGCAATTCAGAGATGATTTTTTCATGTCTGTCACGATTTAAAATGGTTGCCACGACATCTTCAATGTCTTTGTTTTTCGCTTTCGCAACGGCTTTTAAGTTATCAATGACAGGCGCTTCAATATCGATGCAGCCTACCGCTTCGGGACCGACCGCGATTTTTTCCATATACATATCCGGGGCGTTCAGCAGTGTTCCATGGTCGGCGACCGCGATCACCGTCAGCGCATTCCAGCCGCCGCTCGCTACGATGTTTGTGCCTTCAAGAGGATCGACGGCGACATCGACGCGCGGGCCGTATCCGTTTCCGAGCTTTTCGCCGATGTAAAGCATCGGCGCTTCATCCATCTCGCCTTCCCCGATCACGACCGTGCCTTTCATCGGCACCGTGTCAAACACGTCACGCATTGCGCTTGTCGCCGCATCATCAGCTTCATCTTTTTTCCCGCGGCCCATCCATCTGGCAGATGCTAAAGCCGCCGCTTCAGTGACTCGAACCAATTCCATCGATAAGCTTCTTTCCATTTCAACACGATCTCCTCTCAAAAGTCCGCATTTCTATGAATTTTGGAGCTGTTCTATCTCTTCGTCCGTCAGCCTTTGCCGCCAGATTGTGGCGCCCAGACCTTCAAGTTTTTTCTCAAGATTGCTGTAGCCGCGGTCTAAATGCTCGAGACCGGTAATTTCGGTTACGCCGTCAGCCATGAGCCCGGCGACGACCAGACAAGCGCCTGCACGCAGATCGCTCGCCTTTACTTTTGCGCCCTGAAGCTCGACCGGACCGGTGATAATGGCCGACCTGCCTTCCACTTTCATGTTGGCCCCCATCCGTCTCAGCTCATCTATATGTTTAAATCGGGCCGAGTAGATGGTGTCGGTTACGACGCTCGTGCCGCTGGCTCTCGTTAACAGAGATGTCATCGGCTGCTGAAGATCAGTCGGGAATCCCGGGTAAACAAGCGTTTTTACGTCGACCGGTTTTATCTGCTTCTGCCCGCCGAGCATAAGAAGCTGATCGTCACTCGTCTCAATGTGAAAACCCATTTCCCTGAGCTTCGCCGTTAAAGACTCCAGGTGAGTCGGTATGACATTATCAATAATGACTTCTTTCCCCATCGCGGCGCCGGCGATCATAAAGGTGCCCGCCTCAATTCTGTCCGGAATGATCGTATGCCTGCATCCGTGCAGCTCTTTTACGCCGTCGATTCTGATTACATTGGTTCCCGCGCCTTTGATCTTTGCGCCCATGCTGGTGAGCAATGTGGCAACATCAATAATCTCAGGTTCCTTGGCGGCGTTTTCTATCACGGTTTTACCTTCAGCCAGTACAGCGGCAAGCATGATATTGATCGTCGCTCCGACGCTGACGACATCTAAATAAATCCGTGCGCCTCTCAGCCTTTCGGCGCGCAGATAAATCGCGCCTTGTTCATTGGTGACTTCCGCCCCAAGCGCTTCAAACCCTTTGATGTGCTGGTCAATCGGCCGCGGCCCGAGATGGCATCCGCCCGGCAGTCCGATGACCGCCTGTTTGAAGCGGCCCAGCATCGCGCCCATTAAGTAATAGGAAGCGCGGAGTTTTTTCACTTTGCCGTTGGGAAGCGGCATGCTGATCATCGGGGAAGGGTCGACGACCATTTCTCCTTTTTCAAAATGGACGTTTCCGCCGATTTCTTTCAGCAGGTCACGCAGCGTTTCAATATCTGAGATCTCCGGAAGCCCTTCGATCGTTACTTCGGAATTTGCCAGAATGGTTGCGGGTATCAATGCGACGGCGCTGTTTTTCGCGCCGCTGATATGTACGGTTCCGTTTAACGGATCGCCGCCGGCAATATTCAACTTTTCCATGATAGTCTCCTTCCATAAGAAGATAGCTGCGGAGCGTAAATAAAATGGCATTTTATTCTGTCTCTGCAAATAAAGCTCTTGTCCAAAATGTAGCCAATTCGAAGAGAAAGAATACAAGGACATTATAAAATAACAGGAAGAAAATAGCGAAGCTTTGCGGGGCATTTTTAACACAGGATGCACAGAGGCCCGCCGGGTTCACATTCCGGGGAAACACACTCTTCACTTTGATACTGAAGGCCCGCTGCCAAACAGGAAAACATAAGGGTGCGGCAAACGGATGCAACCGGTTTGCCGCCCTTTTCACCCTTATTTATTCCAGTCTGCCAAGAATTGCTCGATGCCTTTATCCGTTAACGGATGTTTCGCCAGCTGGTGAATGACTTTCAGCGGCATCGTACCGATATGCGCACCGCGTAAAGCGGCTTCAGTCACGTGCTGCGCATGACGGATGGAAGCTGCGATGATTTGTGTATCAATGTCATGAATGTCAAAAATCTGTCTTATTTCTGAAATCAGTTCAAGACCGTTATGGCCGATGTCATCCAGACGGCCTAAGAACGGAGATACATAAGTCGCCCCGGCTCTTGCCGCCAAAAGCGCTTGGTTGGCGCTGAAAATGAGCGTTACGTTTGTTTTAATGTTCAGGTCGCTCAGCGCTTTTACGGCTTTTAACCCTTCAGACGTCATCGGGATTTTCACCGTGATATTCGGTGCGATTTTCGCAAGTTCTTTACCTTCTTCAATCATCTCTTCAGCATTCAGGGAAATGACTTCCGCGCTTACTGATCCGCTCACGACTTCCGTAATCTCACGAAGTCTGTCATGGAAAGACACGTCAGCTTCTTTCGCCACTAAACTAGGGTTTGTCGTAACTCCGGCAAGAACGCCAAGTTCATAAGCTTCTTTAATCTCGTCAATGTTTGCTGTATCAATGAAAAATAACATAAGGAAAGCCTCCCCAGTAATAAATTTTCAGAACTGTAAAACATGATTGCGCTTTCTAAAGGTAAGACATAAAACCGCCTGTCAATGCTGTCAGGCGGTTTATGGATGTTACATTGGATTAAGCTTGGTTTGAAGAACCGAACTCACGCATTTTGCCGATAACCGTTTCTTTGATCGCTTCACGAGCAGGTCCAAGATATTTACGAGGATCGTATTCGTTCGGCTTAGCTGCCAATGTTTCGCGGACAGCTTTTGCAGAAGAAATTTGGTTTTCAGTGTTTACGTTGATTTTAGCCGTACCAAGTGAGATTGATTTTTTAATGTCGGCAGTCGGAATTCCTGTACCGCCGTGAAGTACTAATGGAAGGCCGGTTGATTTGCCGATATCTTCCATTTCTTTGAAGCCGAGGTTCGGTTCGCCTTTGTAAGGGCCGTGAACAGAACCCAGTGCAGGTGCAAGGCAGTCGATGCCAGTGCGCTCTACAAGTTCTTGACACTCTTTAGGGTCAGCATAGATTACGCCTTCAGCGATCACGTCATCTTCCTGTCCGCCTACAGTTCCAAGCTCAGCTTCAACTGAAACGCCGTGGAAATGAGCAAGCTCAACCACTTTAGCTGTAGTTGCTACGTTTTCCTCAAACGGGTGGTGAGATGCGTCGATCATTACAGAAGTGAAGCCTGCATGAATCGCTTTCGCACAAGATTCAAAGCTTGAACCGTGGTCTAAGTGAATGGCGACAGGAACTGTCACTTTGTATTCTTCCATAAGAGCTTTAACCATGGCAACCACTGTTTTGAAGCCGCCCATGTAGCGTCCCGCGCCTTCTGAAACACCAAGAATAACCGGGGATTTTTCCTCTTCTGCTGCTTGTAAAATAGCTTGAGTGAACTCAAGGTTATTTAAGTTAAATTGTCCAACAGCATATCCTTTTTCTTTAGCTGTATTCAACATTTCCGTCATTGAAACTAAAGGCATGTCGAAAGTCCTCCTTATGTAGCCTGATTTGCTTCTTCTCGAAAAAAGCTTTCCACCTATAGCATGACCATAAAAACCTGTCATATGTAAAACAACAGATCGCTTTTTCTCCATCTCTAGGATACCAACTTTTCGACAAATCGGCAACACAATGACATAATTGTTTCTAATTTTATTAATTCGATTTTAGAGGTAAATATTTTTTCACCGCGTCTCTGATCTCATCAATGTCAAAAGGTTTCGCAAAATGGGTCAGCGCTCCGAGCTCTTTTGATTCCTTAATCATATCGAGTTCTCCGTAAGCGGTCATGATAATGACGCGGATGGATTCGTCGATCATCTTCATGCGCTTGAGAATTTCGATTCCGTCCATGCCGGGGATTTTCATATCTAAAAGCACGAGATCGGGCCGTTCTTTCGTTACGATGTCCAGCGCCTGTATGCCGTTGGCGGCCTGAAACGTCTGGTACCCTTCTTTATGAAACACTTCATTGAGCAATATGCGTATACCGTATTGGTCATCTACGATTAAAATCTTTTCATTCATCATTTTACACCCCAATATTATCATTTTCGTCAAAAGGAAGCAGTTGTTTATGTATTCTGTTTGATTTTCACATTTCCTTTAATTATAATAGTCTACTTTCCGACATTTTCTGAGCATTTTCTCTTTTGTTGTATACTGTTCTTGTATGTGTAAAGGAGGTTTCACTCATGTTAAAGATATTTACAACGCAGCTTGCAGGCATTTTTTCCCGCATTCAGGATAAGGAATCCGAAGCAATAGAAGACGGCGCGCGCCTGCTGGCGCAGGCAGCCGTCAGCGGCCATACCATTTATTTATACGGCGCAAATGAGATGCAGGGCATTTTGTGCGAGGCGGAACTCGGCTCAGAACCGATGCCTTCCGTCAAAGCGTTTCCGGATACAGCTGATTCGATTACAGAAAGCGACAGGGTGCTGATGTTTTGTTCAGGTCCGGGCACGGCTGAAGAACAGGCGCTGGCTCAAAAGCTTTATGAAAAAGGGATCGGCCTCGTTGGCGTATCTCCTGTCATCAAAGATCAAACCGGGATTGAGGAATTTTGTGATGTTCATATTGACAGCAAATTAAAAATGCCGCTTCTGCCTGATGAAGACGGGACAAGATACGGCTTTCCTTCATTAATGACAGGCCTGTATGTCTATCACGCACTGTCCTTTACGTTAAAGGAAATGATGCAGGAATATGCCTGATGCAGAAAAAAGACTTGCCGCTTTTAAAGGAGGCAAGTCTTTTTTTATTACTTCTGTTCTGCAGCTTGTACGGAAGCGCCGATAAAGTCTTTGAATAAAGGCTGAGGTCTTGTCGGTCTTGATTTGAACTCAGGGTGGAACTGGCAAGCGACATACCAAGGATGGTCTTTCAGCTCGATGATTTCCACAAGACGGCCGTCAGGGCTTGTTCCTGAGAACACAAAACCGTTCTCTTCCATTTGCTGTCTGTATTCGTTGTTGAATTCATAACGGTGGCGGTGGCGTTCGTATACCACTTCATCCGCATACGCTTCGAAGGCTTTCGTGTCTTCCTGAAGCTTACAAGGGTACAGTCCGAGACGAAGCGTTCCTCCGAGATCCTCGACATCTTTTTGTTCTGGCAGAAGGTCGATGATCGGATAAGGAGTGGACGGATCGATCTCCGCAGAGTGAGCCCCTTCCAGACCTAATACGTTTCGCGCATATTCAATGGATGCAATCTGCATACCGAGGCAGATGCCGAAGAACGGAATTTTATTCTCACGCGCATACTTGGCGGCGATGATTTTCCCTTCTACGCCGCGGTCTCCGAAACCGCCGGGCACGATGATTCCGTCTGTGCCGCTAGTCAGCTCTTGAATATTGCTTTCTGTCACTTCTTCGGCGTTAATCCATTTGATCTTCACATCAGCGTCAAACGCATAGCCGGCGTGGCGCAGTGATTCAACGACTGAAATGTAAGCGTCCTGAAGCTCGACGTATTTACCGACGAGGCTGATTGTAATGGTTTTAGACAAGTTTTTCACTTTCGTGACAAGGTCTTTCCATTCCGTCATATCCGGGTCTTTGCATTCTAATTTCATATGATCGCAGACAAGCTTATCGAGTCCCTGCTCCTGAAGGTTAAGCGGGATGGAGTAAAGGTTGTCCGCATCTTCGCACTCGATGACCGCTTTCGTGTCAATATCGCAGAAGAGCGCGATTTTATCTTTCATATCTTGAGAAATCGGCATTTCTGTGCGCACGACGATGATATTAGGCTGAATACCGAGGCTTCTCAGCTCTTTTACGCTGTGCTGCGTCGGTTTTGTTTTCAGCTCGCCCGCCGCTTTGATGTACGGAACAAGCGTACAGTGAATGTACATCACGTTTTCGTGGCCGATGTCGCTTTTCATTTGACGGATGGCTTCAAGGAACGGAAGGGATTCGATGTCTCCCACTGTTCCGCCGATCTCAGTAATGACTACATCTGCGTTTGTTTCTTTGCCTGCACGGTACACGCGGTCTTTCAGTTCATTTGTGATGTGCGGAATGACCTGAACCGTTCCGCCGAGGTAGTCCCCGCGGCGCTCTTTTTTCAATACGGCAGAATAGATTTTACCGGTCGTCACGTTGCTGAATCTGTTCAGATTAATGTCAATGAAACGCTCATAATGCCCTAAGTCAAGGTCAGTCTCAGCGCCGTCATCGGTAACGAATACCTCACCGTGCTGGTACGGGCTCATCGTTCCCGGGTCAACGTTGATATAAGGGTCAAATTTTTGGATGGTGACGCTCATGCCTCTGTTTTTCAAAAGGCGGCCAAGTGACGCAGCCACAATTCCTTTTCCGAGTGATGATACAACTCCCCCGGTTACAAAAATATATTTCGTCATTTCGTTTGCTCCTCTCTTCGGTCTGCGCTACATTCCTTAAAATGTGCCGTTTTATAGAAAATCATTTCACTAAAAACAAATGATGTGTAAAAGAATTTGGGAGATGAAAATAAGAAAGCTCCCTTTCAATTTCTTGAAAGGGAGCGTAGCACTCTTATGAATTCTCTTCTTTTTGAAGAGCCCAAAATACATACTACATAGTTCGACAATGAAAGTCAAGATCGTTTTGCTGATATAAAATCAGTCTTTGCGATCCTCTTCCTCATCATCATAATCTTCCTCATCTTCTTCAATCATCTCGTCTTCGATCTCAAGCTCGTCGTCATCTTCCTCATCGATATCTTCGTCGTCAAAGCTGTCTGCTTCAAGGTCAATATCTTCTTCTATTTCATCGAGATCGATGTCATCTTCGTCAACTTCCTCGAATTCATCAAGGTCGAGATCTTCCTCAACGACTTTTTTCGCTTTTTTCTTTTTCGCTTTTACAGTCGGCTGTGTTTCTTCGTCCAGCTGATCGTACGGATACCAGCTGCGAAGCCCCCACGTCTGGTCTGACAGAGCAATAAAGCGGCCGTCAATGTTCAGGTCTGTATAAAATTGGGCGATACGGTCGCCCAGTTCCTCTTTCGTAACACCGAGCAAGGAGATCATTTCATTCAGCAGCTCCTGGAACGGAACCGGTTTTTTATGTTCTGAGAAAATTTCGTGAGCGATTTCAACTAAAGCCATCTGCTTCAGCTGTTCCTGAGAATATTGTTTGATACTCAAGGTCGGACACTCCCTTTCTATTACTTATATGTATCTGTTTCTATCCTATAATAAGAACGAATTTGTATTGTTTTGTTCATAAACCATACCTCTCATTATAAACAAATTAAAACAGAATATGCTACCCTTAACAGCGTAATTTAAGAAATTTTAGAGCCGTCCCTTCATAAATCGGCTGATGTGCGAAAACAAAGCCGCCGGCATATGCGCCGGCGGCACGCTTCTTTCTATAAAGACTCTTGTTTTTCAGCGCCGAATACAGACATGGCGAGCAATTCACTGACATCATAAGTGCCGATCGCGTCTTCGGCTTCTTTCGCTTTCGTACCGTCGCCGAGCATGGTCAGACAGTAAGGACATCCGGAACTGATGACCGTCGGACTGACAGAAAGCGCCTGCTCAGTCCGGGCCGTGTTGATTCTCGCTCCCGTTTCTTCTTCCATCCACATGAGCCCTCCTCCGGCGCCGCAGCACATCCCGTTTTCGCGGCTGCGCTCCATTTCCTTCAATTGAACGCCCGGAATGGCTTTTAAGATCGCTCTCGGCGGCTCATACACTTCATTGTATCTTCCTAAATAGCACGAGTCATGGAAGGTAATCGTTTCATTCACCGGGTGAAGCGGTTTTAGTTTCCCCTGTGACACAAGCTCGGCTAATAATTCAGTATGATGATAGACTTCGGCCCGGAATCCGAAATCAGGATATTCATTTTTGAACATATTATAGGCGTGCGGATCAATCGTGACGATTTTTTTGATTCCGTGTTTTTCAAATTCGCCGATGTTGTGTTCCGCCAGCTCTTGGAACAGAAACTCGTTGCCCAAACGGCGCGGCGTATCGCCTGAGTTTTTTTCCTTATTGCCGAGAATCGCAAAGGATACGCCCGCTTCATTAAGCAGCTTTGCAAATGAGACGGCAATCTTTTGGCTCCTGTTATCGTAGGAACCCATTGATCCGACCCAAAACAAATAGTCGAACTCTTTGTCTTGTTTTTTCATTTCACTCACTGTCGGAATTTCTGTATCAGCCTGCTCCCGCCAGTTCTCCCGCTCTTTCCGGTTTAAGCCCCACGGGTTTCCCTGTCTTTCAATGCTTGTCATGGCCCGCTGCGCGTCGCTGTCCATCTTCCCTTCCGTAAGCACAAGATAACGGCGAAGATCGATAATTTTATCAACGTGTTCATTCATGACCGGACATTGATCCTCACAGTTGCGGCAAGTGGTGCACGCCCAAATCTCCTCTTCCGTGATGACCTCGCCGATTAAGCTCGGGTTGTAATCAATGGCTGCGGCCGCTTCACGCGATCCTCCCCCTGAGGAAGCCGCGGCGAGCTGATTCGCTTTCGTGTGCTGAAAAACGGGCGCGGGCACCCACGGAGATTTTGACGTCACCGCAGCGCCTTTTTCCGTCAAATGGTCTCTGAGCTTTAAAATGAGGTCCATCGGCGAGAGCATCTTGCCCGTACCGGAGGCCGGACACATATTTGTACAGCGGCCGCATTCGACGCAGGCGTAAAGGTCGACAAGCTGAGAGCGGCGGAAGTCTTCAATCTTTCCGACGCCGTAGCTTTCTTTCGTCTCATCGGTGAAATCGATTTTTTCCAGCTTTCCTTTTGAATCCAGCCTGCTGAGGAACACATTCGCCGGACCCGCAATTAAGTGCGCATGCTTTGATTGCGGCACGTACACTAAAAAGCTGAGCAAAAACAACAGATGAAGCCACCATGAAACATAAAACACGGCGGCGGCAGCCGGCGCTGAAAGACCGCCGAGCACAAACGCAATGGAGGAAGCGATCGGCTCCGTCCAAGACAGAGAATGATCGTGCCATAAAAGGTTCATGGCGTTCCCGAGAAGCACCGTCACCATCAGTCCGCCGATAAACAGCAGGACAAGCCCCGCTTTAAACCCGCGTTTCAGTCTGACGAGTTTTTCAATGTAGCGCCGGTAAAACGCCCAGACTACGGCGATTAAAATCAGAAACGTGACGATTTCCTGAAAAAAGGTAAACGCCGGATAAAGCGGACCGAACGGCAGATGACGGTCAGGAAGCAGCCCTTTCAGAATAAAATCAATTGCGCCGAACTGAACGAGTATAAAACCGTAAAAAAACAGAACGTGGATGATGCCGCTCTTTTTATCTTTCAGCAGTTTTTTTTGTCCGAACACATTCACCCATATCTTCTGAAGACGTTCTTTCAGGCGTTTATCAAATTCTTCCCTTTGGCCGAGCTTAATATAAGCGATCCTCGTTCTGATCAGGTAAACGAATAAATAAACGGCGTAAGCGGTTACAGCTGAAAACAGCAGCGCGTTTACCATGAGAAATGCGTTCATCTTGTCTCCCCCTTTGTTCTGATACCCCTCTTCATTGTCATATCTTTACTTTATCATAAATAATGAATGAGTGTTCAGTCAATAATTAAATTCACATTCTCAGGGCACACTACGAATACTTCGGAAAGGAGCGTCGGTATGAAGGTCATTTTTGTGTTGCTTGTCATTTTTATCATATTGATCGCACTTATGCTGCTTGATATGCTGCTTGGCCGAGCGGCGTACAAAAAACAGGCGTATGAGCCCGTTTTTGACCCGAAAAAGAGTGATATCACACTCATTCACTGCGGCAGCGAGCTTGTGCGGCAGATGACGGCTGATATCCGCCAAGCCGTCTCTTCTATTCATATGATGTTTTTTATTATGAAGAACGATCAAGTCAGCCATGAGATGTTTCATTTATTGAAGGAAAAGGCCCAGGCCGGCGTCTCCGTATATCTGCTGCTCGATTGGGCGGGCAGCCGCCAAGTGAAAAAGCCTTCCATTCAAACGATGAAAAAAGCCGGCGTTCACGTTCATTTTCTAAATAAACCGGCATTTCCGTTTCTTTTTTTCAGGCTGCAAAAACGGAATCACCGGAAAGTGACCGTCATTGACGGCAAAATCGGCTATGTCGGCGGTTTTAATATCGCTGAAGAGTACCTCGGCAAAAAAGCGAAGTTCGGAAACTGGGAGGATTATCACCTGCGGATGACCGGCGAAGGCACGGCCGATCTTCAGACTCTTTTTGTAAGCGATCTGAAACGAAACACCGGAAAAGCACCCGGATCACCCGGGGTTTATCCGGCATTATCCGAAGGGAATATCTCTCATAGGACATATGCGTCTGACGGTTTTTCGCTTGAATCGCATTATGAAAACTGCATCCGTAAGGCGGAGAAAAAAATCATTATCGGCACGCCTTATTATGTACCGAGCAAAAAGCTTCAGGAAGCGCTTATTTCAGCCTGCCGAAAAGGCGTCAAAGTCATCTTGATCGTGCCGATGAAGTCAGACCACCCGCTCGTTCGGGAAACAGCTTTTACCTATTATCCCGAGCTTCTGAAGGCCGGCTGCCTCATCTATCGGTATTATCAAGGCTTTTATCATGTCAAAGCTTTCATTATTGATGACCGCATCAGCATTATCGGCACGCCGAATTTTGATAAACGGAGCCTGTTCTGGAATGAAGAGGTGAATGTCATCATTCATGATGAAGCCTTTACAAAGGAAGTGCTTTCAACCATAAAGCAGGACATCGAAAAATCCGAGCTTCTCACATTAGAAAAAGTGAAACAGCGCTCCGTCAGACAGCTTCCTGCAGAATGGCTGGGAAAGGCCATATCTTACTTTTTATAAAGGAGAAACCATATGCTGTTCAGATTCGGATTCGTCGCAAACGCCATGTGCCTTTGGGACGCGTCCCCCGCAAAAACCTTAACATATGCGCGCTATACCAAACTTTCCCGCAGCGAGCGGAAAGACGCCCTGCTTTCTGTGACGAAAGCAAATCTCACCAATACGCTGCGCACCATCCACTATGTGATCAGCCACGGCATCCCGCTGTACAGGTTCTCAAGCTCGATTGTGCCGCTCGCCACCCATCCGGATGTGCTGTGGGATTTTGTCACGCCGTTTCGCCAGGAGTTTCGTGAGATCGGCGGGCTGGTCAGAAAATATGACCTCAGAACGAGCTTTCATCCGAACCAATTCACGCTTTTTACAAGCCCGAAACAGGAGATTACCGCAAATGCGGTCAAGGATATGGCCTATCATTATGACATGCTGGACGCAATGGACATCGCGGACCGTTCCGTCATCAACATCCATGTCGGAGGCGCTTACGGTGACAAACAAAGCGCGCTTGGCCGTTTCCGCGTGAATCTGAAAGAACTTCCCGATGTCATCAAACAGCGGATGACTTTAGAAAACGATGATAAAACATATACGTCCGAGGAAACACTCAGTGTATGTGAACAAGAAGGTATTCCGTTTGTGTTTGATTATCACCATTTTTACGCCAATCCGACCGATGACGCTGATTTAGATGACATTCTTCCGCGGATGATCAAAACATGGCAGCGGATCGGCTTAAAGCCGAAGGTCCATCTCTCCTCGCCAAAATCAGAATCAGCCATACGCAGTCATGCGGACTATGTGGATGCGAATTTTATTCTGCCGGTGCTGGAGCGGTTTCGACAATGGGATACGGACATCGATTTTATGATTGAGGCGAAAGAGAAAGACCGGGCGCTGCTCCGGCTCGTCGAAGAATTAAGCGCCATCCGGGGAGTCAAACGCCTGGCGGGCGGAGTGCTGAAGTGGAAGGCATAACCAGGTTTATCACCCGTTTATATGGGGAATTTCCGAAATAACAGACCATCAGACGGAGGAGAAAACATATGAAAAACATTACATCTTTGAAAATAGCCGCTAAGAAGTTCACTTTAAGAAACATGCTTCAGCTTTATCAGCTTTGCCACACGGGAGGCCACGAGCTGTATATCTACTCTAAAAAAACGATGTGCAAAATCAAAGATATCATTGAGCTGGAAACGTTCAGAATGGCCCATAAAGAACAAGAATATTTAATTGTAGTGGAAGGAAAGAAAGCGGTGCAGCTTGTTGACCGTTTCAAACATATCATCGAACCTGCGCAAAAAGAAGCCCATTAAATACAGACTACATAAAAAAGGATAGACAGGAGGCGCCTCGGCCCCCGCTCGTCTATCCTTTTTCTTTTATTGATGCATCAGCTCGCCGAATTGCGCCTGATGAAGTCTCTGGTACATGCCGCCGGATGCCAGCAGTTCCTTATGATGACCTTGTTCAGCAATGCCTTCTTTCGTGACGACGACGATCCTGTCCGCATCCTTAATCGTAGCCAGCCGATGGGCGATCACAAGCGTCGTGCGTCCTTCAGACAGCTCTTGCAGCGATTTTTGAATGGCGGCTTCCGTTTCTGTATCGAGGGCTGATGTAGCCTCGTCTAAAATTAAGATCGACGGGTTTTTCAAAAACATTCTGGCGATGGAAAGCCGCTGCTTCTGCCCGCCTGACAGTTTCACGCCGCGCTCGCCGATCACCGTGTTTAAACCGTCGGGATACCCGTTTACCAAGTCCTCTAAATGCGCCTGGCGGACGGCCTGCCAGATTTCTTCCTCAGACGCGTCGAGCCGCCCGTAAGCAATGTTTTCCCGCAATGTGCCGGAAAACAGAAAGACATCCTGCTGGACGACGCCGATTTGTCCGCGCAATGATGACAGCGTCATGTCCTTAATATCGATTCCGTCAATGGAAATCACGCCTTCAGACGGCTCATAAAAGCGCGGCAGCAGACTTGTCAGCGTTGATTTTCCCGCTCCCGAAGGCCCGACGAATGCGACTGTCTCCCCGGCATGAATGGACAAATTGATTCCCGACAGAACCGGACTGTTTTCTTCGTAACCGAATGACACACCATCATAACGGATATTCCCTTTTAAACCGGACACATGTCTCGCGTTCGGGGCGTCCTTGATATCAGGCTCCGTTTCCAGTATTTCTATAAAGCTTTTAAAACCGGCAATGCCTCTCGGATACATCTCAATAATCGCGTTGATTTTATCAATCGGACGGAACAGAACGTTCGTCAGCAGCACAAAAGCGACGAATTCCCCGTAAGATAACGATCCGCGGATCACGAACCATGTGCCGCACAATAAGACGAACAGCGTGACGAATCTTGTCAGCATGTAACTGATCGAGCCGTTTTTCGCCATGATTTTATAAGACGTCAGCTTTGTTTTGCGGAAACGCTGATTGTTCACGTCAAACCGCTGCGTTTCAAACGCTTCATTGCTGAAAGCCTGAACAAGACGGATGCCGCCGATATTGTTTTCAACCCTCGCGCTGAAGTCTCCGACGTCTTTGTTCAGTTTTGTAAACGCAGAGGTCATTTTTTTATTGAAATACAAAGCAAGCCATATGACGACCGGCATAATGATAAAAGTCAACAGCGCGAGCTGCCAGTTAATAAACAGCATCACACCGAATGCGCCCAAAATCGTCATGATCGCGATAAACAGGTCTTCAGGCCCATGGTGGGCGGTTTCTCCGATATACATCAAATCATTGGTGAGCTTGGACATTAAACTGCCCGTTTTGTTGTTATCGTAAAATTTGAACGAAAGCTTTTGCAGATGGTCGAAAAGCTTTTTCCGCATATCGGTTTCAATGTTAATGCCGAGCATATGGCCCCAATACGTCACAACATACTGAAGTGCCGAGCTGAGGGCGTAGACCCCGAATAAAGCAGCGGAAGTCAAAATAATCAGACTCCAATCCCGCCCCGGAAGCAATGTATCGATAAAGTAATTGACAATCAGAGGAAAACTCAGCTCCATCAATCCGCCGGCGATGGCAGAAAAGAAGTCGAGAAAAAACAGCTTTTTGTACGGTTTATAATAAGAAAAAAATTGTCGCAGCACGATTCCGTCCTCCTTGTGCCTCGTTCTTAATGATAATATTTCTCAATTATACTATACACAAGGAGTTTTAAAAGCGTTTTTTATAAAACGCCGGAAAATAACCGTGCGAAGGATTCCTTCGTTCTTTCCCATAACGTGCGCTTATAGAAACGGACGGGGCTGATTTTTTCAGACTCCTTCATATCCTCCAGATAATGCGCTTCAAGATCTTGGATCGCCTCTTGATCTGTAAAAAAGACATTGACCTCAAAGTTCAGCTGAAAGCTTCTCATGTCCATGTTCGCCGTCCCGACAGAGGCGAGGTTTCCGTCAGTGATGAGCACCTTTTGATGCATAAAGCCTTTTTGATAAGAATAGACTTCGATTCCTTCGCGAAGAAGCTCGGGGAAATACGATCTCGTCGCATACTGGGTTAAAAACCCGTCATTGGTTTCCGGCACCATGACACGCACCCGGACGCCTCTGGCAGCAGCCTCCTTTAGCGCTGTGCGGATCGGCTCATTCGGCACAAAATAAGGCGTCGCGATCCATACAGACGATTCGGCCGCCGCTATCATGGCATAATACAGATCGCTCATCCGCTCCTTCATATCGGGGCCTGTCGGAACGACTTGATAGACGCCGCCGCTTTCTGCCGCAACCGGGCGGGTATATGCTTTCTGATCAATCAGCACCTCATCCGAAACGTATTCCCAATCAAGCATAAAAATGCTGTGGAGCGTCTGAACGATTTCTCCTTCGACTTTCATATGGGTGTCCCGCCAAAAGCCGACATCTTGGTCTTTGCCGATATACTCCTTGCCGACATTCAGCCCGCCGACAAAACCGACTTTCCCGTCAACGATGACGATCTTGCGGTGATTTCTGAAATTGAATTTTTGGTTGAAAAAACCGTATTTCAGCGGCAGAAACGGGACGATGTTCACACCCGCGCGTTTCAGTTTTTTAATATCTTTTCCGGCCAGCTTCAGGCTGCCGGCCGCGTCGAACAAAAACCGCACTTCCACGCCTTGACGCGCCTTTTCCATCATAATGTCCATCATCTTGTGCCCGAGCATGTCTGATTTGAACATGTAATACTCAATATGTATAAATGACGCGGCCTCCCGGAGCGCCTCAAACAGCTCCGGAAATGTTTCGTCCCCGTTTTTGAGCACCTTCAGCCTGCTTTTTGTATTAATATTCATATGGGACGCCTTGATTGAATATTGAAAGAAACGCTTCTGATTTCCTTTCAGCCCGGACAGGTCGGGAGTTTGTTCCATATCAAATATCGTTCTCAGCTTTTCCCGGTTGTATGTCCGTTTCGACCTGAACAGCTTGCCTTTTTCATAAAGCTGGCCGGAAAAAAGGTAAAATAAGTACCCGGCGATCGGAAAAAACACAAGAATATGAATCCATAACAGCGTGTGCTGCGAGGTGCGGTTTTCAAGAATTAACGAATAGATGCTGAACAAAATAATGCTTGCATAGCAAAGCACCCCTCCGTAAAACTCAAGCCTGGAAACCGGAAAAAACCATATGACATATGCTCCGATAAGCATCATATATAAAAAGCAAAATTCCAGTCTCCTTTTCAGCATCCCGACTCTCTCCCATCTGATCCGATATCTCTGTATACCCTCTGTTTTCCGGCTTGTAAACATATGAAAAAGCCTCTCCGCACGAGCGGAAAGGCTTATGATGAAGCTTCTTGTGATTGGCCGGGTGTGATGTTCTGAAGCAATGCCGGATTGAGCGAGCAGCTGCCTTTGATTTTATTTTTGAAGATGCCGATGATCAGACCGGTGGCCGCTATCGACACTAAGGAGAAGAGCCCTTTCAGCAACCCGACGGAAAAAATGCCGGCCAGCACGACGCCAAAATCGAAGAGGAAATTAACGGCACCCGGATTCCATCCGCAGCGCTTTTGCAGAAATAAAGCGAGGATATTGGCGCCGCCGAGCGATGCCTGATGATAAAACATGAGCGACAGGCCGAACCCGATCAGCGCCCCGCCGCAAATCGCCCCGGCAAGCGGTGAAACAGAGACCGGCGGCAGCCAGTGATCCGCGCCGGTAAACAGAGTCAGTACTGTGACTGCAAAAACGGTGGATAGAGTGAATTTGATTCCCATTCTGATGAGAGAAAATATATAAAACGGGATATTGATCAGAAAGAAGATAATCGCAAAAGAGGAATGAAACAAGTATGACAGGCTTAGTGACAGTCCCGCTGTGCCTCCGGTTAATACATGAGAATGTCTGAGTGTCAGGACGCCGGCGCTTGTCATCAGACAGGCGGCTAAAATGAGGAAAATCCGCTTCATTCTTCACTCTCCTTTTGTTGCTGTTATTTCCAAATAAAACATAACAGGAATCCCGGCCGCCCAGCCATTACCTTGGCAGAAAATATCTTATGTTTTTATTTTTTCACCATAAAAAATCCCCCTCTTGCAGGGGGGATTTTTACGTGCGTTTCCGATAGACAACATAGCTGCGGGTCAAATACTTGAGGGGCAGGCTGAACACGTGAACCAATCTTGTAAACGGCCAAAGGATAAAAACGGCGTACCCTATGATGATATGAAACTTAAACCATAGCGGGACACTCTCCATCAAAGAAGCGTCAGGCCGGAACAAAACAATTTCCCTGAACCACGGCCCGACTGTTGCCCTGTAATCAAAGCCTTTCGAATCAATGTTAAGAAATGTGGCCGCAACGCCCGACAGCATCATGAACAGCAGCAGAATAAGCGTCAAGATATCCGATGGCGAGCTGGTTTTGCGGATTCTTTTGTCAAACAGCCTTCTGTACGTCAGGATGACAAGTCCGGCACATGCAGCAATCCCCGCCGGCAGGCCTGCGCCGATCGCCATTTTGTGATACATATGCTCTGAAATGCCAAGGGAAGCATACACGCCTTCCGGGATCAGAATTCCCATGACATGTCCGCCGACAACGCACAGCAGTCCCCAATGAAAAAGTGTGCTGCCAGCGGCAAGTTTTTTCTTTTCTAACAGCTCGCTTGATTTCGCCGTCCAGCCGAATTGGTCATGCTGATAGCGGTAAATATGCCCGCCGATAAAGATCGTCAATACAATGTATGGCATAACGCCCCACAGGATCTGCCCGCTCATGCCTGAACAGCCCCTTCTTCAATGCTTTCATGTACACCGATGTTTTCCAGTGCGGCCTGCAGCACGTGCAGCAGCTCAGCATAGATGCTGTTATTTTTTTCGAGGCGGGAAGCCAGCTCCCTCACATTGGACAGGTATTTTTCAAACACGCTTCTCGCCGCTTCAATCTCCGCAACCGCGGCGAATTCCAGCATCAGCGGCAGGTAATCAGGCAGTTCTTTCTCTGTCGGCAGGAAACCGGATTGCTCATATGTGTTTTTTAAATGCAGCAATTCAATGCCGCGCTCCCTTTGTTCGCCTGAGTTAAAGTAGGTGACGTACATATTCGTTTTTTTTCCGAAATCGAACGTATACACATAGTGTTCAATCAGCGCTTGCGGAGAAAAGCCGGCTGCCGCCTCTAAAAAGTGCAGCAATTTCTCCCGGATTTGCTGATTGGTGATGTCATGGATAAGAGCCTTCCAATCGGGAATCTCGGCTCTCCACTCTTCCTCCGGATATGAGAGAAGAACGGAAAGAGCGGAGAACGTCATTTGCCGGTCTGTGGTGTTCATGTTATTACACCTCATTTATGAAAAGTTAGAAACAAGAGCCCGGGCCGCCTGAAAATGATAAGCCGCAGCTCCCTTGTTCAGCATATAAATCTGACACTTCTTCTCGATGGCTGCTCGGGATCACAAAACGGTCATCATATTTGGCGATTGCCAGCAGCCGATACATGTCTTCAATTTGCTGTTCTGTTAAGCCGACACTGGAGACCAATGCCGGGTCGATGGATTTATTTGTCTGAACCGCCCTCATATACTGGCGCATGACAGACATTTTCTTTAACGTTGATCGAATATGATCCGTATCCCCCGCCGTTAACAGCTGCGCCAAATAGTCAATCGGAATTCTCATTTGGTCGATAGCCGGAAAAATCGCTTCCGCCGTTTGCTGGCTGCCTTTTCCTTCAAAGAGATTCATAATCGGGCTGAGCGGCGGAATGTACCAAACCATCGGCAGCGTACGGTACTCAGGGTGAAGCGGAAGCGCAATCTTCCAGTCAATGATCATTTTATAGATCGGCGATTGCTGCGCCGCTTCTATCCATTCAGCCGGGATGCCTTGTTCTTTTGCCAGTTTGGCAATCTCAGGATCATTCGGATCAAGAAAAACGTCCAGTTGGGAATGGTAGAGATCCTTTTCATTTTCAACCGATGCCGCTTCCTCCACTTTGTCCGCGTCATACAGCATGACGCCGAGATAGCGGATTCTGCCGACACACGTTTCGGAGCAGATGGTCGGCAGCCCCGCCTCCAAGCGCGGAAAGCAGAGTGTGCATTTTTCCGCTTTGTTCGTTTGCCAGTTAAAATAGACTTTTTTATAAGGACAGGATGAGACGCAATATCTCCATGAACGGCATGCGTTTTGATCCACAAGCACAATGCCGTCCTCCTCACGTTTGTACATGGCGCCGGACGGGCAGGAGGACACGCACGCCGGATTAATGCAGTGCTCACAAATACGCGGAAGATACATCATAAAGACTTCATCGAATTCTGTTTTGATCGATTCCTCCATCTTTTGCACGTTTGGATCTTCAAGCCCTGTAATGTGGCCGCCAGCGAGATCATCCTCCCAGTTCGGGCCCCATTCGATATTCATGAAATCCCCCGTTAAGGACGATTTCGGCCGCGCCACCGGCTGGTGCTTTTTTTGCGGGCTGTTTGTTAATGTTTCATAATCATAGTTCCAAGGTTCATAGTAGTCATCAATCGTCGGCTGATTCGGATTATAGAAAAGGCCTGCAAGCCGGTTTGTTTTCGGGCCTGATTTCAGTTCAAGCTTTCCTTTTTTCAACGTCCAGCCGCCTTTATATTTGTCCTGGTCCTCCCATTGCTTCGGGTAGCCGATGCCGGGCTTTGTTTCTACATTATTAAAATACATATATTCCGCACCGGAACGGTTTGTCCACGTGTTTTTGCAGGTGACGCTGCACGTGTGGCAGCCGATGCATTTATCCAAATTCATGACCATCCCGATCTGCGCTTTAATCTTCAAGCCAATCGACCTCCTTCAGCTTGCGGATGACGACATTCAGATCGCGCTGATTCCCCGTCGGACCGTAATAGTTAAAGCCGTAACTGAGCTGGGCATAGCCCCCGATCATCTGGGTCGGCTTGACGTGAATCCTTGTCGGGCTGTTATGGGTGCCTCCGCGGTTATTCGTCAGTTTTGTGCCGGGCACATTGATGTGGCGGTCCTGGGCATGGTGCATAAACGCCATTCCTTTAGGAATCCGGTGAGACAAAACCGCTCTCGCGACGACAACGCCGTTTCGGTTGAAGCATTCAATCCAATCGTTGTCTTTGATATCCGTGTCCTCTGCGTCATCTTTATTCATCCACACGGTCGGCCCGCCGCGGAACAGCGTCAGCATCGGCAGAGAATCAAAATACATGCTGTGGACGGACCATTTATTATGCGGCGTCAAATAATTAAGAACGATTTCTTTGCCCTCTTGATCAGGCCGCTTGCTTAGGAACGGACGGTGCTGGAGGATCGGTTTAAATGTCGCCATCGTTTCACCGAATTCCATCATCAGTTCATGATCGACATAATAGGATTGTCTGCCTGTCAGCGTCCGCCACGGAATTAATTTTTCCACATTCGTCGTAAACGGCGAGTACCTGCGCCCTCCTTTTTCTGAACCGGTAAAGGCCGGAGAGGTGATGACCGTTTTCGGCTGGGCTGTAATTTGCTCGAACGTAAAGCATTCTTCCTCGCGCTCTTCCGCCAGGTCTTTCAGCTCCAGATTGGTAATGTTTTCAAGTGATTCCCATGCTTTCACGGCGACTTTTCCATTTGAGGTGGACGACAGGGTTAAAATCGCTTCCGCCGCCTGCTTCGCTTCACTTATATTCGGGCATCCTTTGGCAACGCTGTTTGAATCAGTTTCTCCCAGTCTCTGTTTGAGTGATTCATATTCATCCGCAATCGACCAGCTCATCCCTTTTGTTCCGCTCGGTTTTAAAGCCGTATTAGGGCCGAGCGCGGTCATTTTATGAAAAATGTGTTTGTAATCCCGTTCAACGACATGGATGTTCGGCATCGTTTTTCCCGGAATGGCTTCACATTCACCCTTGCTCCAGTCATTGATTTTGCCGAACGGCTGGGCCAATTCCTGCATCGTGTCGTGGAGAAGCGGCGTTGCGACTACCTCTTTTACCGGCTCCATATCGACTTCTTCCGCCAGATCGGAAACGGCTTTTGAGAGCGCCTTAAAAATATCCCAGTCTGACTTCGATTCCCACGGCGCCGAGATGGCCGGAGCAAATGGATGAATAAACGGATGCATATCCGTACTGCTGAGATCGTGTTTTTCATACCATGTCGCCGCCGGCAGCACGATATCGGAATACAGCGCCGTACCCGCCATTCGAAAATCAAGATTGATTAACAAGTCGAGCTTGCCTTCCGGCGCCTGCTCCCGCCATTTGATTTCTTCAGGGCGGATGCTGTCGCTGTCGTCATTCATCAGACCGTTCGTCGTCCCCAGCAGATGCTTGAGAAAATATTCATGCCCTTTCCCTGAGCTTGAGATCAGATTTGCCCGCCATACGAAGAGATTCCTTGGGAAATTCACTTCATTGTCAGGGTCTTCAATCGCGAATTTCAGTTTTTTCTCTTGAAGCCGTGAGGCCACGTACGCACCTACGTCTTCAGGTGTCGCCGCCCCCGCTTTCTCAGCTTCTTTGTACAGATCAATGCCGTTTTGATTGAATGTCGGGTAAGACGGAAGCCACCCTAATCGCGCCGCCAGCACATTGTAATCGGCGTGATGCTTGTAGCGGGACGACGCGGCGATCGGTGAAGCCAAGTCACTGATCGGCTGGTCTTCATAACGCCACTGGTCTGTCGCAAAGTAGAAAAACGAAGTGCCGTTTTGCAGCTTAGGCACGCCTTCCCAGTCCTTTGCGGTTGCAATCGTCTGCCACCCTTCAGCCGGACGGAGTTTTTCCTGCCCCACGTAATGGGCCCAGCCTCCGCCGTTTACGCCTTGGGCGCCTACGAGTAAAACAAGATTTAACACCGCACGGTAAATCGTGTCGGAGTTGAACCAGTGGTTAATGCCAGCCCCTACGATAATCATGGATCTGCCGTCTGTGTCAATCGCATTTTGGGCAAACTCCCTGGCAATCTGTATAACGGCTTCTCTTTTAATTCCCGTAATCTGTTCCTGCCAGGCAGGTGTGAACGGACGGGGATCATCATAAGATGCGGCTGATTGTCCGCCGATGCCCCGGTTCACGCCGTAGTTGGCCAATATCAAGTCAAACACAGTCGTGACGTACGTCTCTTCACCATTCAGATCCAATTTTTTAATAGGAAGATTCCGCTCAAGCACTTTGTTTCCGTCATTTGAAAAATACGGAATGCGCACCATGCCGATTTCGTCCTCTATTCCGAGCACGGAGAGACGGGGTTCAATCGGTTCCCCGGTGTCTTCGTCGATCATGTGCAGATTCCATTTCTGCTGCCCGTCCCAGCGGGAGCCCATTGTGCCTTGCGGTATGGCAAACGCACCTGTCTGTTCATTCCAGACCGCCGGCTTCCACTGATCATTTTTTGTCTGCCGCCCGATGTCTTTTGCATGCAGAAACCGTCCCGCTGTATACATGCCGTTCTCTTTTGAAAGAGTGACGAAGAATGGAAAATCGGTGTATTGCTTCGCGTACTCAATAAAACGTTCAGTTTCTTGGTTCACGTAAAATTCCTGCAAAATGACGTGACCCATCGCCATCGCAAGCGCCCCGTCAGTCCCCTGGCGGATACTCAGCCAGTCATCCGCAAACTTTGAGGATTCCGCAAAATCGGGACTGATCGAAATGACTTTAGCGCCTTTATAGCGGGCTTCCGCCAGAAAATGCGCATCAGGCGTTCTCGTTAACGGAACGTTGGAGCCCCATGTGATGATATAGCCTGAATTGTACCAATCACTGCTCTCCGGAACGTCCGTCTGGTCGCCCCAAATTTGCGGGGACGCCGGCGGAAGATCCGCATACCAGTCATAGAAACTGAGCATTGGGCCGCCGATTAACGACATGAATCGCGAACCTGATGCGTGGCTGATCATGGACATCGCCGGGATCGGAGAAAAACCGACATTCCGGTCAGGCCCGTATTTCATCACTGTATACAGCAGAGAGGCTGAAATCAGCTTCAGCACCTCCGGCCATTCCGCGCGGACAAAGCCGCCTTTCCCCCTTGCCTGTTTATAGGACTTCGCTTTTTCAGGGTTTTCGACGATCGATTTCCAGGCATCCAGCGGATTATGATGCGCCTGCAATGCTTCCCGCCACAAATTGATCAGCACACCGCGTACATATGGATATTTCACACGGAGCGGGCTGTAAATGTACCAAGAAAAACTGGCCCCCCGCGGACAGCCTCTCGGTTCGAAATCAGGCATATCCGGGCCTGTCGATGGATAATTCAAGTTTTGTCCTTCCCACGTGACAATTCCTTTTTTCACATAAATATTCCAGCTGCAAGAACCCGTGCAGTTGACGCCGTGGGTGGAGCGAACGACTTTGTCGTACTGCCATCTGTTTCTGTATACATTCTCCCAATCACGATCTTCGCTTGTCGTTTGGCTATGGTTATTTGAATGATGTTCGATAGGAGAAAAATAGTTTAATCTCCTGAGCAACGGACTCATTTTCTTTTTCTTCATGATCGTTCACTCCTTCCGAGTCAGGTGATGCTATGTACACTATAAACAGAGACGGCGCATCACCTTGTGAACTATGTCACACACTCTGCTTTTTTTCACAAAACGTTCACACAGAGCAGCAGGAAGGATTTCAAACGATATGGGGACGCCCGGCGTCATAAAAAAACCGGTTCTGTTTAAGAACCGGGTTCGGCGTTTTCATCCCGTGATGTATGCAGATACCGCAAAAACAACTGATAGGAACAGAAGACATTTTGCTGAAGCATCGCCAAAAAGTTCATTTGCAGCCGCGGATGGTAAGACATCATTTTCTTAAATACGGAATATGGAATATGAAGTACCAGAATATCCGGTGAGGCATTGACTGAGATAAAAGGCGATAAAGAGAGCCCGCCTTTTTCATCAATCGGAAACACATCGCCTTTTTCCCACAGCGCAACGGTTTGCGACCCTTCAGGGAGCCTGCTGTCCGTAAAACGGATATTGCCTTTTAATACAATATAAACGGATTGTGAATGAAGAAAGGATGGAGATTGGCCAGATGAGCCGCGGATAAACGTCCCGTTTTTCAGCAAGGTTTCGACAATGGACAGAGGCACTTCATTAAACATAGGAAGTTGTTTCAGAAATAATAAATAGTCACACTGATTCATAGGAAAGCCTCCTGTGCTAAGGATAGCTTTAGTGTAGCCCGATTGAGCCCGCGCGGCAGTGATGTATTTCACAGCTTGTATGATAAAAGTCACTTATCAGGAGAGTGTTTGTACTTATAATGAAATAAAAAGGAGGGTTTCGATGAAGGCGATGATTCCGAAGCAGCACGGCGCATGGGCGATGCTGCTGATTCCATTTTTACTCGGCATGGTCAAGGGAGGCCCGGTTTTCTGGCATATTCCGCTCTTTCTGGGCTGGCTGTTCCTTTACTTGACGGTTTATCCCGTTTCGCTCGCTTTGAAAAAGAAACAGCTTCAGCCCTATCAAAAGTGGATATGGTATTACGGTTTTCCGGCCTGCTGCTTTTTGATCATTTCTGTCTATCATAGGCCGCAGCTCGTCTGGATCGGCGTTTTTTTATTGCCGCTGTTTCTCATACATACGCATTATGCCCGCCGAAAAAACGAACGGGCGCTCACGAATGATATTGCGGGTGTTCTGTTCTTTTGTTCAGGCGGGCTTGCGAGCTGCTGGCTGGGAGCGGGAATCCTTGACGGCTGGGCCTGGTTTCTATTCTTGCAATCCGCTTTATTTTTTGTCGGGAGTTCTTTTTATGTGAAATCGGTCATACGGGAGAGAAAAAACAGAACCTTTGCATACTGGTCATGGGGATATCACCTCTTGCTCCCCTTTTTATCGGCTTTTCTCGGGGCAGGCTGGGCGTTTCTCGCTTTTATCCCAAGCAGTCTGCGGGCCTGGTTTTTTCACGGAAGAGACTGGCCGGTGAAAACGATCGGCATTCTGGAAATCGTAAATGCCGGCTTCTTTTTCGCCGTCATGTGTATATGTATCACAAGCTGAAAAACAAGGACACCGGCTGCCCTTGTTTTTTTCAGTCAATATTGCAGATCTCAAGCGGACAATTTTCACACTCGATCTCGCATCGTAAATAGTCCCGCTTGTGCAAAATAATTTTTCCGGTTTCGTCTATCGAAATAACCCCTTGTTTGCGGAGGTCTCCCAGCATGCGGTTGACGCTCTCCCTTGCCGCCGCGCAAAACTTAGCCAAATCCTGATTTGTCAGCACAATGTTAATCAGAATCCCGTCACTTCGTTCCACCCCGTAGCTGTTTGATAAGCGGATAAGGGTGGAATAGAGCGCCCCTTTTTTGCCGTGAAGAAGCAGGTCCCTGATCTTGGACTGGATTTTTCGAAGATGGGTGCTCATCCATTTCATAAATTCAAACGTCAAAACACCGTTTTGGATCAATTCCTTTTCCAGCTTGTTTTTATTAATGACGAGCACCTCGCCATCCTCTAACACTTTCGCACTGAGCATATATCTCGGCTCATCTGTGAATAGCGTCAATTCCCCGACAATATCGTTTTTTTGGCAGATTCTAAGCGTCAGGTCTTTTCCGTCAGACGTCAGCTTGCCGATTTCAATGAGTCCTGATTGAATCAGATAAAGCTCTTTTGCATCCATTCCTTCTTGAAACAAATAAGTATGTTTTTTCATTTTCCTTTTCGTACTGATCGATTCCAGCAATTCATGCAGTTCGCGGGAAAGAAGTTCTTTATCAGATTTTCGGACAGAGAGAATATTCATGAGCTCACCTCGAAGAAAGTCACGTTGCGTATGTATATTGTAACGTGACTTGATTTGCACTCACCCAGAAAAAACTAACAATCTTGTGAATGGATCATTATGAATTGAGGCTCTGACTGTTTCTCTCCGTATGTGTTTTCATTCTTTCCTGCCAATACATCCAGATCACAAGAACAAAGCTGGCTAACGCGACCTCTGAAAGCGCCATAAACCCGATCGCGTATTGGCCTGTTGCCTGAAATACACTTGCCAGAATCAGCGGAGGGAAAAAACCGCCCAGTCCGCCCATGGCAGACACAATTCCGTTGGCAATCCCCGCTTGCTTCGAAAAATAGAAAGGCACCAGTTTAAATACCGTCCCGTTTCCAATCCCTGAGCAGACTGCCACCGTCAGCGATCCGAACGCATAAAGGCCGATCGTCGGGGAGAATGACAGCATGACCCCTGACAGCGTAAGCCCTGCGAAAACGAACATCAGAATGCGGAGCGGGCTCAGTTTATCTGCAAGAAACCCTCCCACAGGCCTGAGCAGCGTAGAGACCGCAATAAAGCCGGCCGTCCGCAGACCGGCGTCCGCAGGGCTCAGCCCAAAATGCTCAACCAAAAAATTCGGAAGATAGATGGTAAAGGCGACAAAGGCGCCGAACGTAATAAAATAAAACAGGCTCAACATCCACAGCACATGATTTCGGTAAACGGCTTTCATTTGTGTCTTTATGGAAACTTTGACTTTCTTCTCATGCCGGTCGCCGAACAAAACGTGCAATAATGCGAAAACAGCCAGCAAAACAAGATACATCTGCACGGTTGCTTTCCATCCCGCGGCTTGAGCGATAACCGGCGCCGCAAAGGTAGTAACGGCGGTCCCGATGTTTCCGGCACCGTAAATCCCATTGACGACACCGTGCTTTTCTTTCGGATAATATTTCGGGAGGGACGTCACTCCGATGGAGAATACCGCTCCCCCGATCCCTAAGAAAAAGCCGCCCGCGATTAAATCAAATAAAGAATCCGCGATACTGATCCAAAATACAGGAAACAAAAGCAGGATGAAGCTGATCATAAACATCAGCCGCGCCCCATACCTGTTCGTTAAATATCCTAAAGGAATACGGAGAAGCGATCCGAGAATAACGGGAATCGCCGTCACCAATGAAATCTCGCCTTTGCTTAAATGAATATCTGATGTCATTTGAGAAATGAGCGATGAAATCAGCACCCACACCATAAACCCTGCCACTAAGCTTAATGACTGCAACGATAATTGAATATGTTGACGATTGATCATTCGGCTTGCCCCTTTCACTGATTCAATATCAGTCTTATCATACAAAAACTCAGTGTGCGGGATTGTGAATTACATCACACGCTTTATATACAAAAAAGAACAAAGCCCGAAGACTTTGTCCTTTGATCATCATTACATTTTTTCCGGAGCGGATACGCCGATCAGCTGAAGCGCATTGTTCAGCGTAATTTGCGTCGCCTTCATTAAAGCGAGACGCGCGCGGCTCTTCTCTTTATTTTCCGGATCGATGACTTTCTCCGCATTGTAGAAGCTGTGCAGAGCGGAAGCCAGATCATAAATATAGTTTGTGACACGGTGAGGAATGCGTTTTTCCGCCGCTTCTGCCACTGCCTCAGGGAAGCCGCCGATCGTTTTCAGCAGGTCATATTCTTTTTCTGATTGAATATGGCTGAAATCAAGATCTGCCGCCGGTTTAAGTCCCTGCTCCTCCCCTTGGCGAAGCATGCTGCAAATACGTGCATGTGCGTATTGTGCATAATACACAGGGTTTTCGTTAGATGTGGATACGGCAAGATCCAAGTCAAAATCCATGTGCGTATCAGCGCTGCGCATCGCGAAGAAATAACGCACGGCATCCAAGCCGACTTCTTCAATCAGGTCGCGCATCGTTACGGCTTTCCCCGTACGTTTGCTCATCTTCATTTTTTCGCCGTTTTTGTATAAATGAACGAGCTGAATGATCTCAACTTCCAATGTGCCTTTCTTGTAACCGAGCGCTTCAATTGCCGCTTTCATACGCGGAATATACCCGTGGTGATCCGCGCCCCATACATTGATGAGCTTGTCGAATCCGCGGTCAAGTTTGTCTTTATGGTATGCGATATCCGGCAGCAAATAAGTGTATGAGCCGTCTTTTTTGATCAGCACACGGTCTTTATCGTCGCCGAACGATGTGGAGCGGAACCATGTCGCGCCGTCCTCTTCGTATACATGGCCCTTTTCGCGAAGCGCCTCAAGCGCCTGATCAATTTTTCCGTTTTCGTACAGTGACGTTTCAGAATACCATACGTCAAACGGTACGCGGAAATTTTCCAGGTCGGAGCGAAGTTTATCAAGCTCGTACTTTAAGCCGTATTCACGGAAAAACGCCTGACGTTCGCTCTCCTCTTCGTGTACGAAACGGTCGCCGAAATCTTCGGCAAGCTTTTTCCCGATGGCGATAATATCCTCGCCGCGGTAGCCGTCTTCCGGCATAGGTTTCTCGAGACCGAGCGCTTCAAAATAACGGACTTCAACGGAAAGCGCCAGGTTGTTAATCTGGTTGCCCGCATCATTAATATAGTATTCGCGGCTCACATCATAGCCCGCTTTAGAAAGCACGCTGCACAGCGCGTCACCTACCGCCGCGCCGCGCGCATGGCCTAAGTGAAGATCTCCCGTCGGGTTGGCTGATACGAATTCGACCTGAATCTTTTCGCCTTGTCCGATGTTTGTCTCTCCGTAATGTTCACCCGCTTCAAGCACGGACGGAATCAGTTTTGTTAAGTAGCTGTTGTTCATGTAAAAGTTGATAAAGCCGGGTCCCGCAATATCCATCTTTTCAATGGAAGCTTTGCCTTTATCAAATGATGCCACGATCTCCTCAGCGATTTGGCGCGGCGCTTTTTTTGCGATTCTCGCCAGCTGCATCGCCATGTTTGTGGAATAATCACCGTGTGTTTTTTCTTTCGGCGTTTCTAACAGTACGCTTGGAATCTGGCTTTCGTCCGCCAGGCCCGCTTTCAGAACGGCCGCTTTGATTTCTTCCTTCAGCACGTCCTTCATTTGTTCCGCAATGTTCATGCGTGAGTTCCTCCCTCATACGTGATCGTCATATTATGTAAATGCTGCTGCCCGTCTCCGACATGCATGTCATATGCGATGCTGATTCGGCCTTTTTCTTCACCGAGATCAGATTGAATCGATTTTGTGCTTGTTTCCAGCTCAAGCTCACCAAATGACATTTTATATTTCGCAATTGTGGAAGCTCCCGTTATGAAACGCTGATTCATTTTAACAGCGCCTGACCTCATGATCAGGACTTCGCCTTCGCTCACCTTCACAATCGTTTTTACTTTGCCTAGGTCGTGTTCTTCATAATAAGATAGATACACTTTTTGTTGTTTTACATAGTAAAATCCGGTAGTACGGAATTCGATGACTTCATCATTTCCGTCATCCTCGATCACAGACTTCACATGGAGTGTTATCGGTGTCTCTTGCTTCATTTTGACACGTCCTTTTCATCATTCCACTTTGACTTGAATAGTATAATCATTCAGCTTGTAAACTTCAACTGCTTCTATCTTACCATCATTGCTCATTAGATTTGAAGATAAACCTCATAAAAAGCAGTTCCTTATGAGAAGAGAAAATCATATCACTATGTCACCCAATCCGTAAAAAACATGACAGCAGCTTTTCAGAAACTCACACAGTCTCATCGAAGCTGCTGCGACTTCCGGCAACATAGATTGTGCAGCAGAAATGCCAACGATGTCAAAGCGCTGCGTGTTCGAAATCGTCAAAGCCGTCCCTTTCCGCTTTCACACGCCCCTTGCCGTATCAATGGGACTCGCGGTGTTACTGATTTTGTATTTATTGTATTTTATGCGGACGTACTTGCTGCAGCTTTTCCAGCATGTCAGCCTGTTCAAAAAAGGGCATGCGGGAGCGCTGACAGGAGCCGGGGTTTGGCGGATGCTCAGTTTCACTGTAAGTGAACTGCTGTTTTTAATCATCCTGGCTGCCATCCAGCAGATCGGCTCATTTATTTATAAACGATTTTTTTATCGCAGCTCTGCTTCTCTCAACCTGTGAAATAAGCTACATCGCAATCGCTGACGGACCAGTCCCAACCGGAATCACCGTCATGGCTGTATAATCACTCGTGCGGTACACGGTTACGGTATTGTCGTCGGGCTGTGCTGCATAAATGTACTGATTATCAGGTGTTACGGCGAGGTCAAAGGCGCCGGGCAGAGACACGTTTGCAATGATCCTCTGTCCAGCCGTATTAACTACGTATAAGTTATTAATGAGAAACGGTTCACTATATGGCTCTAGAAAATAAGCCCTAGTGCTATCGCGAGAAAATACAATCGTCCTCAGCGTTTCAAATAAACGGTTGAAGTCGCCTCCCCTGCTTAATGGTGACAAACTGATCTCCGTTACCCCTTTCGGCAGCAGCTCACCATTCAACACATACGCAAAATTTCCAGCGTAAGGAGTGGCAATTAAACTGGGAAATTCAAATGTATCTATGATACTTTCTACCAACTGCCCAGTATTTACATCATATTTATCAACCGACCAACTGCTTCCATTAGCGGTATAGACATACTGTCCATTCGGATCAAGAGCAAAGTCTAAAGCGCCGGGTATCGGAATGACATCAATGACCGATTGAGAGGCCATGTTGATCATATATATAGATCCGGCGGCCATCACGTACGCGAACTCATCTGTTGAATCAAATTCAACCTTTCTCGGCCCTCCTCCAACAGTGATGGTATTTATGATGGTTAATGTTTTATTATCTAGCACTGAGACAAGGTTGGTATTCCCATGGAGGACATACGTGAAAGCTTTATCGAAAGTAACGCCTAGATTAGTTGGCACGTCAGAAAAAGGGATTGTTTTTACAACAGTGTTTAAATCTGAATCAATAACCGAAACCGTGCTGTCTCCTGAATTGGCTGTAAACACATACGATTGAGGGTCTGGCGGTGGCGGTAAAACAAGTGTCCCGGTCACCGTAAGCGGACTGCCGTAGAAAGGCGGTACAATGAGAAGATCTTCCACCGTTATTTGACTGAAATCAGGACAGCGGCCAGACTGCGCTGCATAATAAACAACTTGATCAATCTCTTCAGTATGAATCACAGAAACAGACCCGTCCCCTTGTCCATATTGATTTCGTACAGGCGACACACTGACAAGAAGCGTAACGGTCCCTTTTACTCTCACGGCATATCGAACACCGATATCTTCTGGTTCCGGCCCAGTCTGGATTAAGCAAGGCTCACTGATACATAATAAATGAGCAGTACTCCATGTAACCGTCGCAGCTGCTTCGGCAGAATCAATGGTGAACCCCTCGGGAATGTCAATCGGCACTAGAAACGGCGCTTCTCTGCTAATTTCCTCATCACAAAAACAGAAACAATTTTCCTGTAAAGCAGACAGATCATTCTTTTTCATGAATTCACGTCCTTTTAGAAATGTACAGCATGCAGTTGGTTAAATCACAATATCTCCCGGTGAAACCCCAAGAGATATCACAGTTTCCACAGAATAATCATCCGTGTTGTAAACAGTGATGTTCTGCTCTAAAAAATGAGCAGCATACAGAAATTCGCCATTCGGAGTAAACGCAAAGTCTCTTGCCGATTGCGGAACATTTCCTATAACGCCTGCACCATTCGGACTGACAGCATATAAATTGCCAGTGAAGCTGTCATGTAAATACACCTCTGATCCACTCGTAAACATTACATATTGGCCATCAGGCTCCAGCTCTTGGGTAATGCTGATCGTAAACGTATTTAAGTCAATAACCGTCAAATAATTGAATAAGAATTCTTGTTCTAAGACATACGCATACCGCTCCGGCCAATTTGTTTCTATGGATGATACGATAAGCTCTCGTTCAATCGTTCCTGTGACTTCACCGGTGAATAGGTCCACTTTTTGCACTAAACCAAAATCAAGAACATAGGCGAATAACCCATTGGGATCAATTGCAAAATCAAATCCTTCCACAGGAATCGACCTATCCACAGTTAACGTATCAATTCCAATCACATAAATCGCAGTATCGCCGAGAACATAAGCAAACTCATGATTTGGGATACATTTTATCGATCTAGGCGGCTGATCCAGCAGTATGGATGCTGTCACTGTTAAAGTGTCATAATCGATGACAGAAATCACATTATTGTTGAAGTGCAAAACAAACACAGCACTTTTATCCGGAGTTATTTCAATACCTGTCGGCCGGTACGGTAGAGCAATCGTTGTCACAACAGTATGAGTGTTTGTATCAATCACAGAAACTGATTGATCATTTGGATTCGCTGTAAACGCATAAACGGGTTCCGGCTCAGGAACAAACACAATCGTGCCCGTCACCGATAAAGGACTGCCATAGAATGGCGGAACGACAACAAGGTTCTCGATCGTAATGTCACTGACATCCGGGCAATCATCGGGTTCATCAGAATAATAGACGACTTGGTCAATCTCTGCATTGCGGATGACAGAAACAGACCCGTTCCCTTGTCCATATTGATTTCGCACTGGTGAGACACTGACGAGAAGCGTAACAGTTCCCTGCAGGCGCACTGCGAATTGAACACCGATTTCATCAGGCTCTGGCCCCGTCTCAATGAAACAGCGTTCAATGACACAAGAAAGGCTGTCTGCATTCCACGTCACGTTTGCAACAGCTTCAGCCGGATCAACGACAAGCCCCTCAGGCAATTCAATCGGCGCTTGAAACATCGCTTCACGGCTTGCTTCTTCCTCGCAAAAACATAAACATTCTTCTTGTGCGGCTCCTGCTTTTTCTTTAAAGGAAAGCTTGTTATTTCTCATATCTTCACTTCCTTTTCAGACATACACTGCTCACGCAGATACAACAGAATATGGGAAGGTGTATTTGTTTGCTTGTACAAATTGTGGGGATAATAGTGGATTTTTGAAATGATATCCGCAGACATGCGGTTTTAACGAAAGAAAACATTGCGGTATTTTTGCGCTATCCTTCCGAATGAAAATGATAAAATATGTCATATACATAACGTGGAAGGGAGGGATTCGGAATAGTGGCGAGTGTTTTATCATCTTCAGCGGTTGGAGAAAAAATCAACGAATGGTATATGTACATTCGAAGGTTCAGCATCCCGGACGCCGAGTACTTGCGGAGAGAAATCAAAGAAGAACTTGCAGGTCTGGAAGATGATCAGGATCTTCATCTATACTATTCTCTCATGGAATTCCGCCACAATCTGATGCTCGAATACCTCGAACCGCTGGAATCGCAGCGGATAGAAGAACAGCCGAGACTATCAGATCTGCTCGCGGATATTGATAAAAAGCAGGCCCGGCTGACCGGACGTCTTGATTATTATTTTAATTTTTTCCGGGGGATGTATGAGCTGGAATGCCGTGAATATCTTTCAGCGATTCAGTTTTTTAAGAAAGCTGAATATAAGCTTGATTTTGTCAAAGATTGTATCGAGAAAGCTGAATTTTATTTTAAGATGTCAGAGTCCTACTATTATATGAAACAGACTTATTTTTCTATGGATTATGCCCGGCAGGCTTATAAAATTTATCATAAGCAGGAGGCATATAATATAAGGGTGCTTCAGTGCCATTCATTGTTCGCTACCAACTTTCTTGACTTAAAGCAATATGATGAAGCAATTCAGCATTTTAAAAAGGCTTATGCCATGGCAGAGGCAGAACAGCAGCCACAATTAATGGGCCGGACTCTATATAATATCGGACTTTGTTTTAACAGCCAAGAAAATTACAAACCAGCCATTGATTACATAAAACGGGCAATAGCTGTTTTTGAAGATGGGAACATCATCACTTCTCTCCCGCAAGCCTATTTCTTAATCACACAAATACATTATAAAATCGGAAATATGGCCATAGCCAGACAATATCATGATAAAGGGGTATCTTATGCAGAGGAGGCAGAAGATTCCCTATATATCGCCGAGTATGAATTTTTAGAATCTTTATATGTCGGTGAGCCTGATGAAGAAGCAATCATGGAATGTTTTGACTTTCTCAGAGATAAATCGATGTATGCTGATCTTGAAGATTTTGCCTTAGATGTGGCAAAATATTATCATGAAAGAGAAAATTTCGAGAAGGCTTCCGCATATTTTTTAAAGGTGGAAGAAACAAGACAGCAGATTCAAGGAGGTGTGAAGTTGTATGAAATTGAAGTATAAATTAGCACTTACTTGCTTGGCAATAAGCACTGTTTTTGTTTCAGCCGAAATCGCAAGTGCACCGAAACATCAATTTGAAGTTGCTCAGCGCGGAATGATTTAAATGATGATTACTTTTAGGCTTGCAGGTTAAACTGCAAGCCGTTTTTTATATAAACAACTAATTTGCAAAAACAAAAAGTATACCTTAAAATTCAAATGTGTAAAAAGTATTTGACACATATACATATATTATTTAAAATAAATATATATAAATTTGAAAATTTAAAATAAAAACAAAAATATTTAAGGAGGGTTTTAGTGGATAACAATATTAAAAAACTTAGAACAGCAGCTGATATTTCACAAAATGATCTGGCTAAGCTCTGCAATGTGACCAGGCAAACCATCAATGCAATTGAAAATAATAAATATGATCCAACTTTAAGTCTGGCTTTTTCGATAGCTCACGCATTAAATACGGGAATAGATAAAGTATTCAACTATAACGCCAAAAAAAAGTAAGGGAGCGGTTCTTATGAAGAAAATGGATGAGATGCAAAAACACCAATCGGGTATAGCCGCCAGAATAGCATTTAGTTTTTATACTGTCGCTTTACTGATATGGTCATTAATAGATTATTTTAAAAACGGAAATACAGGATGGCAATTCCCAATACTTTTAATAGGCTGCGCGCTCTATTTATGGATTCAAGTTTATCATAATCGAAAAACAAGGTAACAATTCCAATACACTTCCGGAGGATTATACAGCAATGTACGAATATAAGTTCATAAAAGTAGAAGTAAACCGATGGAAAGGAAAGCCTAAAGAAGACTATAAAGAAATTATTGAAAAGTATTCGCAGCAAGGATGGAAGCTGGTTCAAATATTTGCTCCTCCTATTTCAGGTTATGGGGCAGCCGATTATTTTGATATTATTCTTGAAAAAAAAGTATAAATGTTTCAGTACAAAGAAAGCCGGATCATACATATGGTCCGGCTTTCTTTGTACTGAAATAAGCCAGCAGATACCTTAACGGATTTCACCTCTTAAATATTTTTTCGGAAATCCGCAATTCAAATAGCTTCCAATATATTTTATTATTTAACTTGCTGGGGATATTGAAAAAATTGGAGGAAAAAATGAGTCTACTTTTAAAAACACAAAATAGTAAAGCGATTTTTACATTAGTAGCATCAGGAATCATTGTTCTCGCTCTTTTCAGTATAAAACATAATCATTTAAGCATGGATGTCATCGATATTTTAAACAGAGCTGGAATAATAGCTCCTAGTTGGATTGTCAGTGCTATCACTGCAACGGGTTCAGTCCTGGCTATCATTACTGTTTTAGGATCTCTTGGTGCAGGCTTGCCATTAGCCGTTTTAGAACAATTGGCTGCAGCAAGTACAGCAGCAGCTTAATATAAAACATTAAATTCAATATCCCTGGCAGTCCCTTAAACGAATGGATGAAAATACTTTGTTTAAAAAGAACGTTTTAGTCAAATTGTACATACTCTGTCTGATCTTATTTTTAATTGCTTTATTTACAGCATATTTTTATACAGATCCCGCTTCAAATGTAAATAATCTAAATCGAAATATCCGTCCGGATTTTTTTCAGATTTTCTTTAATAATATTAAAGTAGCGAGTCTGCTTGTTTTTTTAGGACCGTTGACGCTGTCGCTTGGCACGGTTGCTGTTTTAATTATTAATGGATTAATTTTAGGGAATGCGATAGGAAACATCAAAGACAATTTAAACCTTTTACTGCTTGTTATTCCCCATGGAATAATTGAAGTGCCGGTATTGCTTCTTGCAGCCTCTGTAGGAATGAAATTAACTTTGGATTTATTACTCCTCAAAATAAATTTGAAATTCACTTTTAAATATATTGGTATTATATTTCTCGGTTTAATGATAGCAGCTATGTTAGAAACATTTATTACACCTATCTTTATAAAAGGAGCCTCTTAAGATTATGCAAATTGAATTATCCTCATTTAAGGAACGAAACATTAATTTTTTGTCCTCGTTTTTGTTTTATATTATCGGGTTAGCTTTTTATTTAAGTTCCCTTTTACCTTTTATGAAAAGTTTAATTCCCAAAAACATCCCTATACAAGTTGTTGAGCAAGTAAAACATTTAGATTATATCATTGCGATAGCCGCACTGTTTCTTTTAATGTTCGGGGTGATTTTTGAAGGATTTGTATTATTTCTCATTATAAATTTTCTTGGCGCTCAAATTAAGATTAAAACCTTTTATTCCCTATTTATGTTTTCTAACATCCCGGTCGCAATTAAGTTTTTTCTTATATCATTCAAAAACATTTTCGCAGAACATCCAAATACTAGTTTATTTTTCACAAGTAATCATTTGATTTTTTCTATCTTTGATTTGTTCAATATTGCCTATTTATTTCTTTTGTTTATTCTTCTGAAATGGAGAACAAGTTTGAACTACCTGACAATCTCAGTTTTTATTTTTACGGCATTCCTGTATAGAATGTTTTTTTAGCATATATAAATAAACCCCCTCAATAGGGGTTTTTCTTTCATTTCGTTCACTGTATACAATTCCTTTTATATGCTTCCGAAACAATACCGACTCTAGTACTCACATTCCACTTTTTACAGAGACCGGCTATGATATATTCGACATTACGCTGCGAGTAGTTTAATGACTTAGCGATCTCTTTATTAGGTTTTTCAGCAATTATCAGTTTAATTACTGAAATTTCAATCTTTTTTAATTCCAATTCATTTTCTACTGCTGTTTTCATTCTAACTTCCTTTCTAAAGATGTATTTACTAAATAATACCCTATTATATAATTTTTATCAATAACATCAATGATTAATGGTAAAATAATATGTTGCTTTTACTAACTTCTAAGTAGTTTATATACAATATAAAAATCCCCCGCATGTTTCAAGCGGGGGATTTTCTTTTATTTCACAAACCCAAGCAGCATTTCACGAATCATCTTGCTTGCCGTGTTTGCGGTTTGTTCTGAGTGGTCATAGACCGGCGCGACTTCTACGAGGTCAGCGCCTTTTACGTTGACTTCTGAGCGCGCGATTTCATGGATGGACGCGAGCAATTCTTTAGACGTGATGCCTCCTGCGTCAACCGTGCCCGTTCCCGGCGCATGAGCGGGATCAAGAACGTCGATATCGATGGTGACATAAACAGGGCGTCCCGCAAGCTGCGGCAGCACTTTTTTCAGCGGCTCAAGCACTTCAAACTTAGAAATGTGCATGCCGTTTTCTTTCGCCCATTCAAATTCTTCCTTCATTCCGGAGCGGATGCCGAATGAAAATACATTTTGCGGCCCGATGAGCTCGGCCGCTTTGCGGATCGGAGTAGAGTGGGAAAGCGGTTCGCCTTCATAATCCGTGCGCAGGTCGGTGTGCGCGTCAAAATGAATGATGGCAAGGTCCGGAAACTTCTTATACATGGCTTTTATGACAGGCCATGATACAAGGTGCTCCCCTCCCATGCCGAGCGGGAACTTTCCTTTTTCTAAAATGCTGTCCACGTATTCTTCAATCATATCAAGGCTTCTTTGCGGATTGCCGAACGGAAGCGGAATGTCTCCGGCGTCAAAGAAATTCAAATCAGCCAAGTCACGGTCGAGATACGGGCTGTATTCTTCAAGACCGATAGACACCTCGCGGATTCTCCCCGGCCCGAATCGTGAACCCGGACGGTAGCTGACCGTCCAATCCATCGGCATGCCGTAAAGGATGGCGTCCGCCTCTTTCCAGTCGGGGCGGCTTGCGATAAATACTTTTCCTGAATATGCTTCATCAAACCTCATGATAAAACCCTCGCTTTCCTGTAAAAAAGCGCAAGATTCGCTCCTGCGCCGTACGTTTTTATTTGATTAAGTCGCTCACAAATTTCGGAAGAACAAATGCCGCTTTGTGAAGCTCTTTCGTGTAATATTTCGTGTCGATGTCAAAGAAACGGCTGTCCTCCACTTCAAGCGGATCGTACTTTTTAGAACCGATCGTAAATGTCCACAGGCCGCTCGGATACGTCGGGATATTAGCCGTATACAGACGGGTGATCGGGAAGATTTCTTTCACGTCACGCTGTACGTTTGTAATCAGCTCCGGTGTAAACCACGGGTTGTCCGTCTGCGCGACGAAGATGCCGTCTTCTTTTAACGCCTTGGAAATTCCGGCATAGAAGCCTTTTGAGAACAGATTGACGGCCGGTCCGACCGGTTCTGTTGAATCAACCATGATGACGTCATACTCATTTTCTGATTTCGCGATGTGCATGAAACCGTCATCGACTCTCACGTCGACGCGCGGATCATCAAGCTTGCCCGCAATGGACGGAAGGAATTTTTTAGAGTATTCAATAACCTTGCCGTCAATGTCGACAAGCGTCGCTTTTTTTACGCTTGGGTGCTTCAGAATCTCTCTGATGACACCGCCGTCTCCGCCGCCGACAACGAGGACGTTTTCCGGATTCGGGTGCGTAAATAACGGGACGTGCGCAACCATTTCATGATAGACGAATTCATCTTTTTCAGAAGTCATGACCATTCCGTCTAAGAACAGCATGTTGCCGAATTCTTCTGTCTCCACCATTTCCAGATGCTGAAATTCCGTCTGTTCCGTATGTAATGTTTGTTTCACCTTTAATGTAATGCCGAAATTCTTCGTCTGCTTCTCCGTATACCAAAGCTCGCTCAATTGTCATCTCCCTTTCAAGGCTTATTTCATTTATTGTAAGCGTCTGTATCGCTTTTATTCCGGTTAAAATCTCATTTTCACCTAAGGAAAAAGTATAGAGGATGGAGGGGAAAAAGTAAAGAAGTGTCCGGTTTGATATGTTTAAAAAACCCCCTTTTTTCACATAATAATAGAATCATGAAAAAGGGGGTTCCCAAAAGTGGATAAAGTATCTGGAAAACAGCTCAGAATCACATTCAAAATCATCCGCGCCTGCATCTTTCTGACACTGATCGGCGGAATGCTGGCCGGCGTCTGCTTCACATCCGTTCTTCTTGCAGCGAAATGGCAGGGGGCCCCCTCTGTCCGGGTTCCTCAGTCTACGATTCTTTATGCAAATGACGGCTCAAAGCTAGGTGAGACCGATTTCGGGGAAAAGCGCTACTGGGTGCGGTTAAAAGATATCAATCCGATAGCGGTGCAGGCCGCCATTGCGGTGGAGGATCAAAACTTTTACAATCACCACGGTTTTGATTACCGGCGGATGGCCGCCGCCGCGCTGGCTGACATAAAGGCAATGGCCAAGGTTCAGGGCGCAAGCACCATCACCCAGCAATACGCGAGAAATCTCTACCTTGAGCATGATAAGACATGGAAACGTAAATGGAATGAAGCCTTTTACACGATCCGCCTTGAACAGAACTATTCTAAAAACGAGATTTTAGAAGGTTATGTAAATACGATATATTACGGCCACGGCGCATATGGAATTGAAGCCGCCTCGCGCCTGTATTTCGGCAAACACGCCAAAGATCTGAACGATGCGGAAGCCGTGCTCTTGGCGGGCATACCGAAAGGCCCGTCCGGCTATTCGCCATATGTCAGCGAAAAGAAGGCCAAACAGCGCCAGGAAACCATTCTCCGACTGATGATCGGCCAAAAAATGATCTCAAAAGAAAAGGCGGAAAGGCTTAAGAAAACGCCGCTTGCCTATCAGCCGCTGAAAAACAGAACCGCGGCGAAAACGGCGCCTTATTTTTACGATGATGCGATGAAAGAACTCGAGAAAAAGCTCGGCATGACGCGCGAACAGCTCGCAACGAGCGGATTGCGTGTTTATACGACGCTTGATAAGCGCATGCAGCGGATTGCGGAAAACACTGTGGCACATACGATCCGTACCGGCTCTGACATTCAGGTCGGCTTTTCCGCGATTGATCCGGCAACAGGGCGCGTGCTTGCGCTTCTCGGCGGACGTGACTACGAAAAAAGCCCGTTTGACCGGGCGACACAGGCGAAACGGCAGCCGGCTTCCACGATCAAGCCGCTTTTGTACTACAAAGCGATTCAAAGCGGCTTTACACCGGTCACGCTGATGAAAAGCGAAGCCACAGAGTTCCAGATTGACGACAACGGAGATACTTATTCTCCAAGCAATTACAACGGCTACTACGCCAATAAACCGATTACGCTGCTTCAGGCGCTTGCGTTATCAGACAACATTTATGCCGTGAAGACCCATCTCTTTCTCGGCATGAATAAGCTCGTGTCGGCGGCAAAGGAATTCGGCATCAGCGAACATTTAAAGCCCCTTCCGTCTCTGGCGCTCGGAACTGAACCCGTGCGCCCGATTGAGATGGTTAATGCCTACGCGATGCTCGCAAACGGGGGAAAACAAATCACCCCTTCCTTTATCACAAAAGTGACGGATACCGCCGGCAACATCTTGTATGAACAGCCGCGCGGACATCAGCAGACGCTTGATAAAAAAGCCGTTTTTGTGACGGCGAGCATGATGACAGGCATGTTTGATCAGGATTTAAACGGCTATACTTCCGTCACGGGACGCGCCATTTCTGACCGGCTGACCCGAACCTATGGCGGTAAATCAGGCACGACGAGCGCAGACAGCTGGATGATCGGCTTTAATCCCGCTCTTGCCGCCGGTGTATGGACAGGCTATGACAAAAGCAGCACGATTGATTCAGTAGAAGAAAAAAGCTATGCGAAGACGATTTGGGCGGACTTTATGGAGAAGGCGCTCGAAGGAGAACCGGAAATAGCGCTTAAACCGCCGAAGGGCGTCACGGGCGTCTATATCGATCCCGCTTCCGGCTACACTTCGGGACCCGGCTGCGCCGCAAAGCATTATACGTATTTCATCGCAGGCACTGAGCCCGCGGATGTGTGCTACGGACCGGAACCTTCTAAAAAAGAAAAGGAACACGCCCCCGCCCGCAAAGAAGCTCCGCGCAAAAAGTGGTGGGATAAGTGGCTCGGCAAAAAAGACTGAGCCCGGTGCATTGCGCGCCGGGCTTTAATCCGCGTCTTCCTCAAGCACCCACGGGAGCAAGAGTGAAAAGTCGAGATGGATAATAGGGTCAGGAAAACCCTTCGGTATAAAAAATGTTGTACTCGGCAATGAAAACGAAAAGCGGATATCTCCCGCCCTCTCGATATGAAACTTCGGCCAGCCTTCCCTAAGCCTGCCGACAATCGGATAGCTGCCCGCATAATGATGCAGGCCGTTTTCCTTTCCATGCTCCCCCAAGTCGTGACAGACAGCCGGACGAATCCCAAACTGCGTAAACAATCTTGTTTTCTCGGCGGGAAGGAGATTCACCGCCTCGGAAAAGTTCCGGCAGCTCCCGCAATCGCAAGGATCAGGCCATGATTTTTCGTATTGTTTTCTCGTTTCCGCCGCATCTGCTTCAATGACCCATGGCCCGATTTCAAAGACGGTGAACATGATGAAACCTCCGCGTAAACATGAAAAACCCCGAGTCTTGGTTCGGCTCGGGACTTTCCATGTCCTGATTCTGTATCAACAGTTTACTCAGTACAATCGCAAAATAGTGCAAATATTTATAAAGTTCACAAAAAGTTCACAAATTATTTTTCTTCCGGAAGCAGACCTGTTTTCAATTCATCTGATGAACGTTCCCAGAGCCCTTGGTCATGTTTCTGCAGAAATTCAGCAAGCACCTGCTTTGAGCTGGCGTCCATTTTGTCCACGATAATGCAGCGCTTCATTGATTTATCCATTAAATTCACATGCTCCGGCAATGACTTATAGCCTCTGCGGATACTTCTGTCCACGGTCATTTCACAAGCCGTCACACCCGCGTAATAAGGGCCTTCTTCTTTTCTGTCGATGGTGACCCACACGAGCCAGTACGGTTTTCCGTTCGGCACTTCATCTTTGTTCGGCAGGAATTTGATGCCTTTTTCAACGACACTGCGGGCATGCATGGCGCCGATGTCAACGAAGGCTTCCTTCTCTTCCACATCGACAAATACCGGAGAAATATTGTCAAGGCTCAGCGCCCCGGCGCCAAAACCGCCATGTCCGTCGGTCGGATCACTTTTAATAATATTAAATCCGATTGTTTTCTTCTTTTTTTCTTCCATGAAAATACCCTCCTACAAAAGCGGTTGAAATATAATGGCAAATACCTTGAGAATCCAGTCTCTCCCCTCACTTAACAGCGGCCACACGACATAGGAGCCGACCGGTGTCACAAACAGCACGAGAAACACGATAATCCCGTAGCTCTCAAACTGAGTCATTTTGGCGCGCACCCGCGGCGGCACGAGATCCTCAATAATCCGGTAGCCGTCAAGCGGAGGAAGCGGCAGCAGGTTGAATAAACACAGCGTGAGATTCAGCTGAATCCAAATAGAGAAAAAGCGGTCAAGCCCCATGCTGAATGCAGAAAGCAGCTCCATTCCGTAAGCATGCATCAACACTAGCAAAAAGAAACCGATAAAGGCAAGAAGCAGGTTGCTTACAGGCCCGGCGACGGAAACCAGCACTCCCGCCAGCCGCGGTCTTTTAAAGGCGCGGCGGTTCACCGGCACCGGACGGGCCCAGCCGAAACCCGCGACCAAAATTAGAATCGTTCCGAAAACATCAAGATGTTTAATCGGATTGAGCGTTAATCTGCCCTGTCTCGCCGCGGTATCGTCTCCGAACCGATACGCGACATACGCGTGCGCCAGTTCATGCATCGTAAATGCCACGATCAGCGTAATCACGACATAGGGCATAAGCTCCAGCGGATAATATAAAAATCTGTCCAAATGTAAAAATCCCCTTTTTTAAAAAATGCAAGATTGTCCTTCATTCAGTATACTATAAGTGACCTCTCTTCCAAAGAGAGGAAACGATAAAGGAGGATCAGCACCATGCCGCTCGTAACCGTTAAAATGCTTGAAGGCCGCACAGATGAACAAAAACGGAATCTGGTTGAAAAAGTGACAGAAGCCGTAAAAGAAACGACAGGCGCAGCCGAAGAAAAGATCATTGTCATGATTGAAGAAATGAGAAAGGATCATTACGCCGTCGCCGGCAAACGGATCAGCGATACGGAGTAATCCTTGATAATGGCCGGCGCTGCTATGTCAGGCCGGCTTATTTCATTACTTTTTCAACGAGGCTGAAAAAGGTATTCTTTTCTTCTTCTGTCAATGCTTCGAACAGCTCGTCAATGAGCATCTGCCGGTTTTCAATCATTTGCATGGCCGCCATTTTTCCCGATTCGGAAAGCGTCATCCATACCGTGCGTCGGTCTTCGTTATTTCTCGACCTTTCCACGAAACCCTCTTTTTCTAAATGATTCAGAGCGGTTGTCGTGGCTGAAGGCGATAATGTGACTTCCTGCAATATATCTTTAATCGTGCACGTGCCGTGCCGGTAAATAATCCTGAGAATAAATCCTCTGATATTGTTTATACTCTTCGGAATTGTCGCCTCATCAAGCTTTTTCGTGCTCTTTAAATATTTCGTGAGCGCGTAATCCAGTACATTTGCTTGCAATATATCGTACTCCATGCAGAAACTCCCCATTTCAAGATGCATCCATCATCATTTGATTGTTTTTTATTACATTTTACTGATACCTCGCGGGGAAAGTCAAAATTTCGGCCGGAAAGCCCGCAACTTTTATCCTGCCCTATACAGACTATTATCTCCTGCTTTTTCACCCATCCCTTTTATGCAATGCTGGTTTTATAGACATGATTCAGGTAAAATCATTAAGGGTGACTGCGTTTGACGGAAAGGATAATCTGATCGGATGCGGCAGACAATATGACTGGAAAAGAAACGGAACAGACGGGGAAACAGAACACAGGATTGTCGATTACACAGAAGATGTGACACGGGTAAAAGCCAAAGAGCCCCTCTTGGCTTTTGCTTTTGGATGGAGGGATGCGTGTTGCGGAATATCCTACAAAAAAAAGACATCACCCAGCTGCTTGAACAAAGCAGAAACAGGCAGACTGCCAAAACGATGGGTGGATTTGATTTAACATTACTGGGCATCGGCGCCGTCATCGGGACGGGCGTCATGGTTCTTACAGGCATTACGGCCGCGAAAAACGCCGGACCTTCCGTAATCTTTTCTTTTATCATTGCAGCCGTTGTCTGCAGCCTTGCAGCATTATGTTACGCCGAAATCGCTTCTGTTCTCCCGGTTTACGGAAGCGCCTATATTTACTCTTATACCACCATGGGAGAAATTGTCGGCCATTTAATGGGCTGGACGCTCTTATCCGTTTATATGGTGACGGCGTCGGCGGTGGCAAGCGGCTGGTCAAGTTATTTTAATAATCTGTTAGCCGAAATCGGCATGCCTTTGCCGGACAGTCTGCTGCACGTGCCGAGCCAGGGGGGCATCGTCAACCTTCCTGCCATCATCATTACTCTATTAATTGCCGTCGTTCTGTCACGCGGCTCCAAAGAGAGCAAAACCTTTAATAATGTAATGGTTCTCGTAAAAATCGGAATTGTTTTGCTGTTTATCATCACAGGAAGCTTTTTTGTAAAGCCGGGCAATTGGCATCCTTTTATGCCTTTTGGAATCAAAGGCGTCATTACGGGGGCTTCTGCCGTCTTTTTTGCGTTTCTCGGGTTTGACGCGATTTCCGCTTCGGCTGAAGAAGTCAAAAAACCGCAGCGCAACCTGCCGATCGGTATTATCGGTTCACTGGTGATCTGTACATTGGTATACGTCATCGTCTGTCTCGTCATGACGGGGATGGTTCCGTATTCACAGCTTAATGTGCCGGAAGCCATGTCTTATGTGTTACAGACTGTAGGACAAAACGCGGTGGCGGGCGTTATCGCTGCCGGTGCGGTAATCGGACTGATGGCCGTCGTTCTCGCCCATACCTATGCGGCGACCCGTATATCTTTTGCGATGGCAAGAGACGGAATGCTGCCGAAAGTCTTTACCATTGTCGGAAAGAAATCGGGAGCGCCGATCTTTAATACGTGGCTGATCGGACTGATCAGCGCATGCATCGCGGGTTTTGTTGATCTGAAAGAGCTGTCAGATCTCTCAAACATCGGTGCGCTATTGACATTTGCCATGGTCAGTCTGTCCGTGCTGATTCTGCGCCGCACCCATAAAGATCTGCCACGGGGATTTAAAGTGCCTTTTGTACCCGTACTGCCGATTTTGGCCATTATCTGCTGTTTGTTTTTAATGGTCAATCTGCCGCTGAAAACGTGGCTTTATTTTGCCGTCTGGCTGATCATCGGCGTGATCGTTTACTTTTTATATTCGTACAAGCACAGCAAATTGAGACAATAAACAAAACCAGGCCCGCTTTATGTGCGGCCTGGTTTTTTCATCAAAAAAGACGAAAGCCATCGCCTTTAACAAATGTGTTTCAGCTCTTCTATGTAGTGAAGCGCCTCATCATATTCTTCATCCGTATATTTCTGTTTGCTTTTTATCGTAAACACTTTCTCTTTCTTTTCCTCAGCTTCAAGGCCGTCAAAATACAAAATCGTAGACACCAGCTCCAGAAACCGCGATGAGCGGCTGTTGACGCTGTCGATGTACTTCTTCATATCCGGCATCGTAAGCTCCGCATGATGTAAAAACTCGGCTCCCGTCTCCGTCAGCGAGTACCGGTATTGAAAGTAGCCGCCCTTTTTTTCCTTCACCTCATCCAGAAACCCAAGATTGCACAGCTCTTCAATTCGAAGCGTCAGTTCTTCGGAATACGGGCCGTAAAAATGAAAATCATATTTTTCGTAGAAAGGATACTGCATTTTCTTCGCGATATAAATGATTTTCTGCAGCTTTTTCCGCCCGATGATTTCTCCAGAATCCGAGAACACCTTCATCAGTTTTGCATGTTCTTTCAACAAATTCCCGACATCTCCTTTTCCTTCTTTACCAAAATCCTTCTATGTCAGTCCCAGCAGCTGCCGGATTTTTAATTTTGCTTCAGGGTTTTCTGAATCGTCACAAATGAGGTCCATCGGATAGTAGAGCTTATGGTCCGTCCGGCGTTTGCCCGAAATGGATTCGACAATGGCGGACTGCCTGGACAGCTCTTTGATCTGGCCCTTCTGCGTTAACAGGTGAATCGGCAGACGCTCCTCCTCTTCACCCGGCCGGTAAAAATCATACGGCAGATCCGATGAAGAATCGACCACTAAATAGTAATTGGGATCAATTCCCGCCTCTTTAAACAGAGCGGTCAGTTCAAAATAAGCCGACATTTCCTCATTGGGGTTAAATTCGGCATATTGAAACAGCTGGCGGTTAATGAAGCGGCGGCACAAGTCGGACAGAATCGGGTCCTCTTCTTCTTCCCAAGCCTGGAAATAATATAAAATGATGGCTTCATCAAGCTTCAGATAATCCGCAAGCGTCAGCTTCCCTTCAAAAATGGAATAAAAATGAACGGGAGCATGAGTGAAGATATACCCTTCTTCATGGAGCTGCTTCGCACGGTGGAGAATTTTCGTCAATATGACTTCAGCGCTTCTCGTCACGGGATGAAAATACACCTGCCAGTACATTTGATAGCGGCTCATAATATAGTCTTCGACAGCGTGCATGCCGCTTTGCTTAATGACGATCTGATCCTCTCGCGGACGCATCACCCTTAAAATCCGTTCCATATCAAAATGTCCGTAGCTGACGCCCGTATAGTATGCGTCCCGCTGAAGGTAATCCATCCTGTCGGCGTCAATCTGGCTCGAAATCAGGCTGACCACCTGTTTGTTTTTGTATGTTTTGGCAATGACTTCGGCAACATCCTGCGGAAATCCCGGTCCCGCCTTTCTGAGAACCTGATTCACCTCGGTGTCGCCGAGAATGATTTCCCTCGTATAGTCTTCATGATCCAGATGAAAAACCTTTTCAAAGGAATGCGAAAACGGCCCATGTCCCAAATCGTGCAAAAGCGCGGCGCTGAGACAGAGTTCGCGTTCATTGTCATCCCATTCAGGACGCCCTTTAAAAACATCATCAACCATTCGTCTGACTATCTCATAGACGCCGAGAGAATGGTTAAAACGGCTGTGTTCCGCGCCGTGAAACGTCAAATACGTCGTACCGAGCTGTTTGATCCGGCGCAGCCGCTGAAATTCACGGGTGCCGATCAAATCCCAGATCAGCTTGTCCCGCACATGAACATAGCGGTGAACGGGATCTTTAAACACTTTTTCTTCTGATAATTTTCCGTTTGGATACGCCATCGTCATTCCCTCTTTTTTTTAGCCGTGATTCTATTATATCGGCTCTGTAATTTGAAAACATCCTTGAATTTGTCCGGCGTTTTGTTCCAGTTTTCCGACATTGATTTTTTGAAGCAAAAAAGCCTGACCCATCGGGCGAGGCTGTCGTAAAAATACACATTTACTTTTTGATCTTCTTTTTCACTTTCTCAATCAGCTCGTCCTCAGTCGGCGCCGACAGCGGGCGGTTGTTTACGAAAGCAAACGATTTTTTGCGTCCGGGCCCGCAATATGACTGACATCCGACCTCCACTTTTGCATCCGGGTCAGCTTCTTTCAAACGCGGCAGCAAAGTCTTAATATTGGTGGCCTGGCAATCATCACACACTCGGAATTCATTAGCCATGATGTACGCTTCCCTTCATTCAATGTTCCTCTATGTTAAAACTTAATTTTAAAAACGAAAAAAATCACATCACATCTCATTGTACAAGGATTCATCTTATCCTGCAAGGCTCTGCGTATCTCTCATTCTTTCAGCCAATTTGTATAAATATTTTCCAATCTGGACATTCTAATACCATCAAAGATATTGGGGGTTGAGAACATTGACAAAACAAAGACAGGACGCCTGGTCGGAGGAAAATGACCTGCTGCTTGCGGAAACCGTGCTCCGGCACGTTCGGGAAGGAAGCACGCAGCTGAACGCCTTTGAAGAGGTAGGCGATAAATTAAACAGAACGTCGGCAGCGTGCGGTTTCAGATGGAATGCCGTCGTCCGCCATCAATACGAAAAAGCGCTTCAGCTCGCCAAAAAACAGCGGAAACAGCGGATGCGCGCGCTCGGAAACGGCCAGCCGGCCAAGAAGAAACTATTATATCAGCCGCCTGCGCCGGATGCGGACATCATGCAGGAAACCGCAGCCGAAGAGACGGTTCAAACGGAAGCGCCAAAAGAGGATCGGCAAGCCGTCATGTCCGGCGAACATATGCCTTATGTCGATGAAAGCTTCAAGGAAGAGTTAGCTAGTTTATCACATTTGCTGGCGCCTCAGCAGCCGAGCCAAAAGGCGGAGCTCACAATGGCAGACGTCATTCAATTTCTGAAGAGCTATGAAGGCAGCGGAAAGCAAACTTCCGCCCTGCAAATGGAAAATGACCGTTTAAAACGGGAAAACCAAGAACTTCAGTCTAAAACCGAGCAGCTGGAAGCGGCCGTCGAAAAGCTTGAAAAAGATCAAAAAACCATTCAGGAAGACTACGAAACCTTGGTGAAAATTATGAACAGAGCCAGAAAACTAGTTTTATTTGAAGACGACGAACATGCCTCTCCGTCCTTCAAAATGGACCGGAACGGCAATTTAGAAAAAATGGCCGAATAACGGAAAAACCCCTTTCCTTGTCATGGAAAAAGGGGTTTTTACCATTTGTCAATGACGCGCATCCTGATCTATATTAATGTAAACATTGTTCAGGAGGCCTTCTTCCCGCAAGGGCTGCGCATCTCGGTCCCCGCCCGCACATAAGCATAAAGATTCAATTCCTCATCCCAAATGGTTCTTGGGAATTATTGATCGATTAGCTACTGTGCAATACACTGTATAGAGAATACAATTATTAGATATGATGGGAATGATAGTAAATGAGTAGCCAATTACGAAAAGGAGCGTTGGAACTTTGTGTGTTGTCCCTGCTTCTTTATGAAGATTTATATGGTTATGAATTAATCAAGATCATAAGTGAAACGTTCCCTGTATCGGAGGGTACCATCTACCCCATATTACGAAGACTTACAAAAAACAACTATTTAAAAACGTATACAGCAGCTTCCGATCAAGGCCCGTCACGCAAATATTACAAGGTAACAGAAGAAGGCGCCTTTTATCATCAAACATTAAAATCGGAATGGCTTGACCTGTCCGAAAAAGTGAACAGCATCATTAAGGAGGGAAAATGAATGTGTAAAGACCAATATTTAAAACATCTCCGGCGGGAAATAAAAGATCTGCCGGAACTTGAGCAAAAAGAGATACTCGCCGATATCGGCGAAATATTCCAAATGGGCGGCGCTGAAGGAAAAAGCGATGAACAAATCGCCAACAATTTAGGAAACCCCAAAACACTTGCGCGCGCCTTAAAAGCGGATATTTTCATCAGTGATGCCGAGGAGCAGAAAACATGGCGCTCCTTTTTCAAAGCATTCGGCCTGATGCTGGGGATGGGCATGTTCAACTTCATGTTTATGCTGACACCATTTCTTTTTGCCTCTGTTGCGGTGTTAAGTTTGATGGCGATCGGCCTGATGCTGATGACCGGATCATTCTTTCTCCTCGTAAAAGTGCCGATTGTAACAGCCATTTTTAACGGATGTATGGTTCTTGGAGCGGGTATGGCGGTGTTTATGGCCGGATTTGATCTTTCGAAACTGATATTCCGCATCTTTTTGCGCTATTTCAAATGGAATGTCAGCGTTGTAAGGAGGGAAACCATTGAATCGAAAAATGTGGTATAGCATTGCTCTCATTTTAATCGCTGCCGGCCTGATCGGAAGCATGTTCTTCGGTTTTGACGGCTTTTACCCTAAATCATAAGGAAGGTGTGCAAATATCATGACTGAACCAGCCCTGATATTAAAAGATGTCTCTAAAACAATCAATCATACCCCTATTGTACAGTCAATTTCTTTCGATGTGAGAAAAGGCGAGATTTTCGGCCTTTTAGGGCCGAACGGCTCAGGAAAAACCACTATTTTCAGAATGATCGTACAGCTTATTAAAAAAACAGAAGGAGCCATTTCATTCAGAGGCAGACCGGACAGCGACTTTGAATATTTTATGAGACATATCGGGGTTATCATTGAAGGCCCGGATATGTATCCGAATATGACCGCTTTACAAAACCTAAAATATTTTACTAAACTGCGCAGCACCTCGCTGCGAACGGATGACCTTATGAATACCCTTGCAAAAGTCGGGCTAGAGCAGGCTGCCCGCAAAAAAGTGAAACATTTCTCATTAGGCATGAAACAGCGCTTGGGGCTCGCTTATTCTCTTCTTCACAATCCCGGATTATTAATTCTGGATGAACCGATGAACGGCCTCGATCCTAAAGGAATGAAAGAATTGCGCACCATTCTTTCCGATTTATCGAAGCAAGGGGTTTCCATTTTATTATCAAGCCATTTATTGTCGGAAATGGAGGAGATTTGCGACAGGGTTGCCTATATTAAAAAGGGACGGATTTTAGGAATTGAAGACATGAAGAACAGACATGACCTTGGTCAGAAAAAGCTGTTTACCGTCACGGTCGATCATCCGGCAAGGGCGAAAGAAATATTAGAGCAGGACGGTATTCTTCAAGTACAGCAAAAAGACAGCCGCATCATTGAATTGGAAGCGGAAGAAGATACCATCCCGTATGTCATTAAATCTTTGGCAGAGAAAGAGATTCTGATTTCCCGCGTTTCTGCAAGAACTTTGTCATTGGAAGAGAAATACATGATGATTACAGATCAGGAGGACGCGGTATGAGCATATTTCATCTGGCGCAGAACGAATTCATAAAAATAACCCGAAAAAAAGGCACACTTTTATCTCTTTTTTTCCTGTTTCTCATCGTTTTGCTGGCCGGCCTTATTATGAATCATGAGTTAGATGCTTCCTCGGATAACAATTGGAAAGAACGGCTTCTCGCCGAAAAAAAACAGGAAGAAATTGATAAACCGGCTGAAACGACAGGCGTTTATTATTCTGCTGATGTTAAGAATAAAGACTATTATTTGGAGCATAACATCAACCCTTATGAATGGAACGGCTGGAGGTTTTTCGGCACGGTTACTTCAAACGGGCTTGAGATTTTCGTCAGCTTGACCGCGATTTTAACCGTCAGCGGGGTTGTTTCTAAAGAGTTTGCCCTTGGGACGATTAAGTTTATCGCTACAAGCCCGAACCGAAGATGGCGGATTTTAACATCGAAATTTCTGGCCTCTCTTCTGTTTACCGGCATGGTTTACTTATTTTACTGTGTGAGCTGTTTGCTGATCGGCGGCGTGTTATTCGGTTTTTCCAATGCTTCATATCCGCTCGTCTATACTCATTTAAATGACAGTCTGTATACCATCAGTTCAATCAAAGCATCCGGAATCATTCTGCTTTTGCGTTTCATATCAATTATAAGCATTGTCACCATTGCGTTCACTTTGTCAGTATTGTGCAAAAGCCAGGCGCTCTCCCTTTGCTTATCCATTTTACTGCTGTTTGCCGGCAGTATATTGGGCGGAACTGATTTGCTTGCCCAATTTACGTGGTATAAATTTACGCTCTTTCCGCATTTAAATCTCGTTGCTTATGTAAATAAAAGCGCGGGTGATGCGATTTCAACGTTAAACATCCCCTATTCCGTGACGGTTATAGCGATCTACTTTCTTATTTGTTTATTGATTTCTTTTTCCGTCTTTCAAAAGAGAGACATTACAGCATAGACAGAGAGGCGGCGGCATAATGAGCGGACGGCAGGAAATATTGACGGTCCAGCAATTTGCCGCTGACCGCCCCTTGGTCCATCGCTAATGGATTCAAATAACCGAAGCTCCCGCTGCTTCGCTGCTGAAAGCGTAGAAATTCCCGCCCTTCCCGTATAAAAAGCGCCTCATCGAATCGGAGAAATTTCATAATGGCTGTGTATTTTGCAACGGCGTCAATGTGATACTTTCTGCACTCGGCTAACATTAAACCTGAAAAAGCAAAGTCTGATGTTTTGTACCATTCCGTGAGAAAAGGCTGCAATTCTTTCATTTGCAAATAAGTGACGGCATAAAGGGCATCCGCCTGTTCTTCCTGCATGCCGCCCGGTGCCATGAGCAAATCGGCCTCACGTTTCATCCCGGTTTCTAAGAACACGATCAGTTCTTCCGGAGTCACCGCCCCAAAATAAGCTCCTAACACCATGAGGATCATAGAGGACGGCTCTGATTTCAGTTCCTCTTGTAAACCGCGGACCATTTGTTCAAGTCCGTTATGAAAAAAGATGCTTTTTGCGGCATCTATCCTGCGGTACACATGATACGCATACGCGAACAGGACCGGATGGCATTCGTGCGTTTTTTCTCCAAAATAACGATCTAGGAATAGAATGACTTCTTCTGTATCCTTTCTTTTTTCAAAGTGATGACATGCCGCTAAACCGCAAAACAGGTGCATGAGATCATCTGCTTCTATTTCTTCCGGCTGCAGCTGAATGTTCTTCCAAAAACCCAGCAGCCATTCTTCTGTTTTTTTTATATTAAAATGTTCTTCGACTATCTGCATGTTCCACACTCCAGATTCAGAATCTCAATCGCCGGCAGAAGAGCCGGAGCACAATGAATGGATGGACTCTCGCTATTTATATGATGAAGAGCCGCTTGACAGCCATAAAAAAATGGATCGATACACGATTGGATAAATAACATATTGCACAGCTGTTTCATTTTTCGGCTGCCGAGACAAAACACAAGCCATTTTTGAATAGACACCTTCAAGCCGGGATGAAGCAGATGCTCTCCCTCATTCAAATGAAGAAGACAGTACTCGACAAACTCCAGCTCGTTTTCAGCTGTTCTTTTCCATGCGTCATGGAGCAAAGGCTGAAACATCGAATTCTTGTAAAAGCGCACTTTTTCATGGTCAGTTGACATTCCCAGCTCGCTCAGCAAACCGACGAATTCGGCGTATTTAAAATAAGGCCATTCTTTTTTTATAAGATAGCCGTTTTGCAATCCGTGACGTATGACCTGATCATCCGAATCCATTCCCTGCTTCTTTTTATAAGCTTTTGCCGTTAAATAGATATGAATCAACTCATTGACAATGGCCGTGTTACAGTGAAACAGATCTTCCCAGCATGACTTATCAACGAAAGCGGAGGCAATCCTTTCAGTATGTTCTTTTACAGCGGAAGAATGGCTCGTCTTCCTGTAGTACTTGCAGAAGCCGGCAAACAGCTGAATGCTCTTTTGATCCGGAAGCGATTGTTCAGCAAAAGATAATAAAAATTGATCTGTCTCTTCAGCTAATCTATTCAAGTTAATCGTTCCTTTCTGCTCTAAGACAGGCATGCGCGGCACCAGCGGCGACAAGTGTTGTATGATAGCAATGTTTGAACACATCTTCTCTTCGCTGTTCACCTGTCAAACCGGGTTTATGTTGATAGGTGATGCTCGGGACATTCCCCTCTTTCATTCGGCCCTGATAGATTTTATTCCAGGCTGCTTCATAGAGCGGTTTATGGTTGTCCTTATCCATGTTGATATGTAAAAAAGAGCTGCACATCAATAATTCACTGGTAATATCTAAATTCTCAAGACAGATATAGATCCCGAGAAATTTCAGGACCTTTTCTTTTAAGGACGGCAGATGATACTCTTTATCCGTAAGCGAAGAACATCCCATGTCTGTTATATAAAAAATCGTATGAGTGATGCTGTACGCATCATGATCCGTCATATATGTATTTGGGATATCCTGACCAGCTGCTGTGTAGTGATATAAGTCAGAAAAATCCGTTATTTCCGAGGTTACGCCTGCTCTTTGCAGACTGTACTTCAGATCCATTTTCCGAAAGGGAACTTTAGCAAGGCTGCAATCAAAACGCGCTGCCGTGAATTTTTCCAGCTCCCATATCACCGAAGCCCGTGACGGATGATCAGTCAAGGTAAGAAATTCACCCGCAATAGCCAATCCGGCGAGACCGTCCGGATCAAAATGAATAAATTCTTCAAGCTGATCATTACGGAGCCTTTCTGTAATAAACTCCGTTAAAACAGCAACTTCCTTATCATCTGCCTGATTTCTGATCAGGTAATTGGTAAGAAAAATGAGTTCTATAAATGTTTTAAGGCGCCATCTGAAATCATTCGCTACTTTATGATTCATATCAAAATAATGGATATTTTTAACAATCCATGACAGTGCTCCCCGCTTAATTTCTCTTATATACTCTTGTGTCAAACTCTCACCGCCTCGTCTCAGATGTGTAGGCTCCAAACAGTGATTATCCTACTTTTGAGCGGCTAAATCAGAGAAATTCAAATTCGGGTTTTGATTGTCTTCTTGGCTCGGCACTACAAGCACCCAGCCGCTCCAAGCGAAAGAATTGCCTGATTGTTCCGCATCTCCGGCTAACAAATGTGTCGGGATCGTGATTCTTTTTTCTTCTTTTATTTTTTTAAAGTTCATATCTCCATCTCCTTTAGTTTATAGAATTATTTGGAACCTACATAAATATATTAATCAAATAAGGTATATAATGTAAACTAGTTTTCATATAACACTTCTTTTTTCACTATAACTAAATAGTATATAATTACCAAAAACAAAAAAAGCCCGGACTTAGTCCAAGCTTTCCTGCGTGCCGAACACCTTCTCATTCCGTTCCAGCATTCGGGTCAGATTTTTTTCAAATACCATTTCCTCTTCCGGCGATAATCCGGCTGCATACAGGCGTCCGCTGAGTTCCTTCAGTTCAGTCAAAAGCGCCAGCATTAAGTCCTGCACGGTAATGTCCGTTTGCAGCAATTCGCTTAATGAAGCCATCGTTTCGGGCCGGATATCGGGATATACGCCTTTTGTATCGTTGCTTTTGTCTTTTAAAGCGGCTTGATAGAAACGTCTGATCAGATCGGCGCGTTCGCTTCCGCTTTTATCGGCGCAGAGGTAAATCTGAACCGCGGTTCCGCCCCGCAGGCGTCTTTGTGAAATTCCCGCGAATTTTCGGCCGCCGATGCTGAGATCATAGCTGCCCGGACAGTACGATCCTTTAATTTCATATGCTTCAATTTCGGCATGGTGCGGACGCAGCATCCGCCGCACCAGCTCTGTCATCGCCTCGTAGCCTCTGTCGATGTCGATGCCTTTTTTCTCGTTTTCAAAAATAAGGGAGATATTCAATACGCCTTCGTCCAGTACGACGGCGAGGCCTCCGGAATTGCGGACAATGACACGATAGCCTTCGTCCTCCAGCAATTTCACGCCGTCCTCTAAAAACGGCAGGCGCGTGTCCTGAATGCCGAGCACGATCGTCCGGTGGTGCACCCAAGAGCGTGCCGTCGCAGGCGATTCCCCTTTGCCTACGGAGGCGCACAGCGTATCATCCATTGCGAATGACTGCTTCGCATCAAAATAAGGGCCGAGGCTGGATTGGTCAATGATTCTCCAGCTCGGCTGCATCAGTAAATCAATCGGTTGCTTTCCCATCTATTTTAAATCCCTTTCGTCATAGGCTTTCCATGCATTTATTATATCACTCCGCTTGTGATGATTGAAATTGGCTTTTCAATAGAGCGATGAAGATTTCTTTGTTTTTTGTGTTCTCCATAATGGAAGATTGGATGATAGACAGTTTCCGTTTTAAGGAGAATCCTTTTATCTCAAGCACGGAAATGCTGCCGTGAAGCAGATCCTTTTGCAGCACGCTTTTTGACAGTACGGAAAGACCCATTCCGCTGATCACGGCTTCCTTGACGCCCTGGTTGCTGCTGATCGTCATCATGGATTTCGGCCGCAGTCCGTTTGATTGAAGGACGTGGTCTAAATATTCCCTCGTTCCCGAACCCTTCTCCCTCGTCACCCACGCTTGATTTTGCAATTCAGCAGCCGGGATGTTTTTTCTGCCGGCGAGCGGGTGTCCGTTCGGTGCGGCAATGCACAATTCATCCTCCATAAACGGCTGAATGTCGAGCTCGTTTTTCCCCGTATGCCCTTCAATTAATCCGATATCGGCTTGAAGCATCCGAACCGCTTCGCTGACCTCCTCCGTGTTTCCGATCATGACGTCCAGGTTCAGCTCGGGATACTCGTTATGAAGCTTTGCGAGAAGCGGCGGCAGAATATATTCGCCGATGGTAAAGCTCGCGGCGATTTTGAGCTTCCCTTTGACATAATGATGATGGGCGTAAATTTCGGATTTCGCCTGTTCGTACAAAAAGACCATCTGCTTGGCGCGCTGATAGAGAATGTCCCCCGTCGGCGTAGTCGTAAAGTGCTTCGGAGAGCGGTTCAGCAAGGCGGTTTGAAATTCTTTCTCCAGGTTTTTAATGTGAAGGCTGACGCTCGGCTGAGAAATCATCAGCTTCTGCGCCGCCTTTGTAAAGTTTTTTTCTTCCACGACGGCAATGAATGTTTTCAGTTCCCCATAATACAAAAAGCATCGCCCCTAATCATTATTTTTCCTAATCGTTTAGATCATATAAATATATTTTACTAATGATTAAGACCGCAGTAAAGTGGAGTTATCAAGATAATGGGAAGTGACTGAGATGAAGATGGTAAAAGGTGTTTCAGTTACCGCAGGAATTGCGTTTGCGGCTTTCTATGTCAGCCGCCTGCCGTTTTTGCAAATGCTCGGAATGCTTGTCCTTGCAATGCTGATCGGCATGCTCTGGCGCGCCGTATTCGGACAGCGGGCGGCATTAGAGCCGGGGATCGCGTTCTCAAGCAAATACTTGCTGAAAGCAGGCATCATCCTGCTTGGCATGAGACTGAATCTGGCGGATATCTATCATGCGGGCTGGCACGTATTTGCAATTGCCGTCTGCTGTATGATGTTTGCGGGTGCCGTTGTATACGGACTGTCCCGGCTGTTCCGTATAGATCAGACACTCAGCACGCTGACAGCCTGCGGCACAGCGATCTGCGGGGCGGCTGCCATTGCCGCGATCGCGCCGCAGATCAGATCAAATGAAAATGCAGCCGCCATCAGCGCGGCCGCCGTTTCGTTATTAGGAACCGTTTTTACTGTTGTATATTCTCTTGCTTATCATGGATTGGGCTTTTCTCCTGCGGCTTACGGAGCCTTTTGCGGGGCAACGCTTCACGAGGTGGCGCATGCGGCGGCGGCCGGCAGCGCCGGAGGAAAAGCAGCCGTCGAGATGGCGGTGATCGTCAAACTGACCCGGGTCGCGCTGCTCGTCCCGGCCGCATTCATGCTCGGAATGCGGGCGCGCCGCAGCGGAAAGTCAAAGACGGCTTCTGCCGCTTCGCTCCCCATCCCTTGGTTTATCTTCGGATTTCTCGGAATGAGCGCCATCCATACATCAGGCGTTATTTCAGCCTCGTTTTCCGCGTTTCTTGTTCAAGTGTCTTATGTTTTAATCGGCATGGCGATGGCGGGTCTCGGTTTGAAAGTCCATATATCGGCGTTTCGTCATAACGGCTGGCGGGCGCTCGCAGCAGGCTTGATCGGTTCTCTCTGTTTGTCCCTGTTCGGCTGGGCCGCAGTGACGTTCTTTCTATAAAAAAATGCCGGCCCTCGTAAAGGCCGGCTTTTGCGGATTACAGCGCTTGAGCAGCCGTAATTAACGCAAGATTGTAGACGTCTTCCGCATTACATCCTCTGGAAAGATCGTTTACAGGCATATTTAATCCTTGCAGAATCGGTCCGACCGCTTCAAAGCCGCCTAAGCGCTGAGCGATTTTGTAGCCGATGTTTCCTGCTTCAAGGCTTGGGAATACAAATACATTCGCGTCTCCTTTAATGTCGGAGTCCGGCGCTTTTTTCTCCGCGACAGACGGCACAAATGCAGCGTCGAATTGGAATTCGCCGTCAAGCGTAAGCTCAGGCGCTTTTTCCTTCGCAATTTTCACCGCTTCAGCCACTTTGTCCGTCTCGTCTGATTTCGCCGATCCTTTTGTAGAGAAGCTGAGCATGGCAACGCGCGGGTCAATGTCAAACATTTGAGCCGTATTGGCGCTTTCAATGGCGATTTCGGCAAGGTCCTGGCTGTCAGGAGCAATGTTGATCGCGCAATCAGCGAACACATACTGCTCGTCACCGCGGGCCATGATGAAGACGCCTGATGTTTTTTTCACGCCTTCTTTTGTTTTGATGATTTGCAGTGCAGGGCGCACCGTATCAGCAGTAGAATGTGCAGCTCCGCTGACAAGTCCGTCTGCGAGACCTTTGTACACAAGCATCGTGCCGAAATAGTTTTCGTCCAGCAAAGCTTTGCGGGCCTGTTCTTCCGTCGCTTTGCCTTTGCGGCGTTCTACGAAAGCCTGAACGAGTTCTTCCATGCCTTCATATGTATGCGGGTCAAAAATGTCCACGCCGTCAAGCGTAAGATTTAATTCTTTCGCTTTTGCTTGAATGTCTTCTTTATTGCCGACTACGATCGGCTTTAATACCTTGTTGCCCGCCAAGTTGTTGACCGCAACCAGGATACGTTCGTCCAACCCTTCAGGAAATACGATTTTCACATCTTTTCCTGCGACTTTTTCTTGTACTTTTGTAAATAAATCTGCCACGAAATACCCTCCTCTATGTTGACAAAAAACGCTTACTTTTACAGCATACTCTTCTTCCAGCTAAATTCAAATAACCAACTTCTATTATAGCGCTTTCAAAAAGAAATCTTATTTTTCTAACTAATTTAATTGACCGTTTGTTCACGGCATAGTTTCTGACACAAGGCTTCGGATTATTCAAGGTTTCTCCACAGCCGAAACGGTTAAACTGTGATATAGTGAAGGCATCAATGTAATGAAAAGATATAGGAGTGAAGATACATGAGTGAGCAGCAAAAAACGAACGAAGCCGCCCAAACGCTTGACGGCTGGTACGCGCTTCACGATTTCCGCACAATGGACTGGACGTCATGGAAGATGTTATCCAGCGATGAGCGCCTGTCGATTATTCACGAATTTACGGGACTGCTTGAAAAATGGGGTGTCGCCCAAAAAGAAGGCAAAGGCTCGCAAACCATCTACAGCATCGTCGGACAGAAAGCTGATTTTATGCTGATGATTCTTCGCCCGACAATGGAAGAGCTGAACGAAATCGAGCTTGAATTTAACAAATCAAAGCTTGCTGAATTTACAATCCCGGCTTATTCTTACGTGTCCGTGGTTGAGCTGAGCAACTACCTCGCAAGCGGAGAAGGCGATCCGTATGAAAATCCGCATGTCCGCGCCCGCCTGTATCCTGAGCTGCCCGAAGCGAAATACGTCTGCTTCTATCCGATGGATAAAAGAAGAAGCGGCAATGACAACTGGTACATGCTTTCTATGGATGAACGCAGAAACCTGATGAGAAGCCACGGCTTGATCGGACGGAGCTATGCCGGCAAAGTCAAACAGATTATCACGGGATCTGTCGGTTTTGACGATTACGAATGGGGCGTTACGCTCTTCAGCGATGATGTGCTTCAGTTCAAAAAACTTGTTTATGAAATGCGCTTTGACGAAGTCAGCGCGCGCTACGGCGAATTTGGTTCATTTTTTGTCGGAAACCGCTTGTCTCTCGACACGCTTCCGAAGTTTTTGCACGTGTAACACCCACCCGCCTGTCCGGCGGGTTTTTATTTGTCGGAATTTAAATAAAATTTGCTATTTTTATCATTTTTTTTTACGATGTAAAGGAGATTCCATTTTGGTAAAGGGGTGCAGACAGTTGTCAAAACGAACCGCGTTTATTATGGGAGCCAGTCAGGGGATCGGCAAAGCGATCGCTCTGAAACTGGCGGACAATGGCTTTCATACCGTCATTAATTCACGAGTTCCCGAAAATATCGAATCGGTAAAAGAAGAGATCCTCGCCAAACATCCGGATGCGGGCGTCACCGTTCTGGCCGGGGATATGTCGGACCAGAAGACAAGAGCCGGCATTTTTGAAGAGATCAGATCACAATGCGGACGGCTTGATGTATTGATCAACAACATTCCGGGCGGCTCGCCGGATACCTTTGAAAACTGCGATATAGAGGATATGACAAATACCTTTACGAATAAAACGATCGCCTATATCGACTCTATGAAGACGGCCGCAGCAATCATGAAACAGCACGAATTCGGCAGAATCATTAATATCGTCGGAAACCTATGGAAAGAACCCGGCGCCAATATGTTTACCAACAGCATGATGAACGCCGCTTTAATTAATGCCAGCAAAAACATCGCCATTCAGCTTGCGCCTTTTCACATTACTGTCAACTGTCTGAATCCCGGGTTTATCGCCACAGACCGTTATCACCAATTCGTGAAGAATGTCATGAAGCAAAACGGCATTTCTAAAGCGGAAGCGGAAGAACGGATTGCCTCAGGCGTCCCGATGAAGCGTGTCGGAACTGCGGAAGAAACCGCGGCGCTGGCTGCCTTTCTTGCCTCTGAAGAAGCCTCCTATATTACCGGACAGCAAGTATCAGCCGACGGCGGCAGCATGAAAAGCATATAATAAAAACATCCCGCTCTCAGCGGGATGTTTCTTGTAATGAAGGAAAGGACAAACCGAGCTTTTGAATCCGCAGCACGAATTCCCTCAAATCGCCCTGCTTGGCCACCATTGATATTCTGACATAACGCTTTCCGCCGCTGCCGAAAATCTCGCCGGGCGTCACGACAACATGGGCATGCTCCAGCAGATAGTCCGAAAACTGGTGTGAAGACTCGAATTCATTCGGAATTTCAGCCCATACATAAAAAGTCCCTTTCGATTTTTCAATGCTCCAGCCTAATTCCTTTTCACATAACACCGTGAAAAAGTCAATCCGTTCTTTATATGTGCGCTTCAGACGCTCGGTATGCTCAGGATTTCCTGACAGCGCCGCCGCTGCCGCCTGCTGAAGACCGCCGAACATGCCGACGAAGACGTGATCCTGAAACTCATTGACCGCCTGAATGATTTTCTCATTCCCCACGGCAAATGCCATTCTCCAGCCTGCCATATTGAAGGTTTTCGAAAATGAATAAAGCTCCGCGCCGACCGTTTTCGCTTCTTTCGCCTGAAGAAAGCTGGCCGGGTTCTGATCAAATTCGAACGCGCCGTATGCAAAATCGTGAATAAGGTGGATGTCATGTTTTTTTGCAAACGCTGCCGCTTTTTCATAAAACGCCTGATCCGCAGTCGCGCCCGTCGGGTTATTCGGGTAATTCAAAAACATCAGCTTGGCTTTTTTCAGGACGGCGGGATCAATCCGCTCAAAATCCGGCAGATAGCCGTTTTCCGGATGAAGCGGCATCTCATGCAGCTCCGCTCTGGCCATTGTAATGCCCGATAAATACTCAGGGTAGCCGGGGTTCGGGACTAAGGCGATATCGCCGGGATTCAGCAGGCATTGCGTCAAAACGTACAAACCAGCTTTCCCTCCGCCGAACAGCGCGACTTCTGTCTCCGGATTGACCGATACCCCGTACTCTCTCTCATAAAATTCCGCGATGGCTTCTTTCAGAAACGGATAGCCTCTGAACGGGCCGTATCCGTGATACGAAGGATTCAGCGCAGCCTCCCGCAATGTTTCAACGATATGCGGCGGTGTGGGGAGATCGGGATTCCCCTGCCCGAGATTAATGATCTGGGCTCCCGTTTTCTCCATCTCTTTTACCTTTTGAAAAACGAGCGAAAATTCCTGTTTCGGAAGTGTCTTGATGACGTCGGACGGTATGATTTCCATCTGAAAGGCTCCTTATAAATGAATTTGCTCTGATTCGTTATTCCGTTCTGAAAAGGATTTATTGACCAGTTTTGTATGCAGAAACAGCCCGCTGACCAAAAGGACGATAAACGCCATGATGACTGCCGCGTCTACAATGTTGATCAGCATGGAACCGACGGCGATGCACAATCCGATGGAGGCCTCCGCCACCGAAAAAATCCGGCCCTGAATCTGGTTCGCCGCGTTCTCCTGAACTTTGACCTTCGCCAGCACTTCACCGTATTCCATTGCGATAAAGAAAAGAATAGCGGCAATGACTGACACGGCGAAAATCGGGGTAAACAAAAACAGCGCAAGCGAGACGATCGATAACACTGTAAAATACATCAGCCCTTTATTGTTGTTAAAGCCCCATTTGCTGACAAGAGCGGCGCCGATAAAGCCGCCGAAGCCGATGCAGAACGTCAGGATGAAATTGCCGATTTCCCCGTCGCCTAAAAAGCGGCTGACAATCGGGAAATAGCTGTAGACGACACCCCACAAAAGCGCCATCGTAATCATCGTGAACATGGCGTTTAACACAAAAGCATTTGTTTTGATTTCCTTCAGGCCTTCTTTAAACGACTGAAAAGCTTCCCTTACGTTTTCTGACTGAATCGGCACGTATTGAAGCTTAATGCGGCTGATGAAAAACGCGGAGACAAGATAGGTCACCCCGTTAAACGCGACGGCAAGCTCCACAGAACCGCCTAACAGAAAAAGTCCGCCGGCTGCAGCGCCGACAATAATCGAAATCGTCGTGGCTTTTGCAAACAAAGTGTTGATATTTTTAATATCCGCTTCTAAAGACGACATGACCGCGAGACGTGCCGGGTTAAAAAACACGCCGCTTCCGTAAGAAACAAACAGCAGCGCCAGAAAAAGCAGCGGATATTCGCCTTTCGGGAGAAATGTCAGCCCCAAAAAGATGACGCCTCTGATCACATCCGTCCACAGCATGATTTTCACCCTGTCGAGCCGGTCCACGAGCACGCCTAAAAACGGCTGAAACACCATCGGAATACTGCGGACCGCGATGACGCCGGACGTCACCCAGTAGTCGTGATAGTATGTAGACAAAATGAGCAGGGCCGGGAGAACGCAATAGTCTCCCATAAACGAAAGCGCCTGCCCGAAAAGCAAATACTTAGAGTTCGGTTTCAGCTGTTTCATACCGGTAACGCATACTTTGCAGTCAGCTTCGCCTGCTGCTGAATTTGTTTGATTGATTCGGCCACGTCACCCGAATTGCTTCCTTTCAGCTCGAACGCCGCAATGCTGTTGAACGCTTCGAACAGCCGCAGATCCACAGATGTACCCGCCTCGGCCGCCGAGAAAGAAACGATTTCGGTGTCTCCCTTTAAGACGCCGTCGGGAATGTCAATGCTTTCAATGACGAAATCGACAGCCGTCTCAGGCAGCTGGCCGTTTTCTTTGAAATGCTGAGGATACAAGTGGCAGTCGGCGACATAGCATGGCTCCTGCTCCAATAATCCTTTCGGCAGATCGGCTTCTTTTCCGAAACAGAGAACATCCAATAACAGCTGCGCCATATCGACGCCGAAGACCTTTTTAATATTCGGAATCATGTTCCAGCCCGCAAATCGTGCCGCTGATTCAATCAGTCCGGCTTCCCGGTTTTTCATTAATTTAATCTCTGTATGTGTTGCGCAGTTTTCGAGGCCGAGTCCTTCATTCGCCTTTTTGGCTGCTTCGACGATTTTCCGCTTCGCGTCATCATCCAGGATGGACGGCGTAATATGCGATGTCTCCGTGAATCCGATTTGCGGTGTTTTATCATGAATTGCGACAGGGAAGTATTCTCCGTCGGCCATGATGCCTTCTATGCTGATATAGTCGGAATAACCGCTTGTTTCGTACCAGTCGTCATACTCGCCCTGCAAAAATTCTTCCGCGATAAACGGCGCTTCAAACGTGACCGCTTTCGGTACGTTAATCGACTTCAGGTATTCATTGACTCTGTTAAATTCGGCTTCTGCCGTTTCCCTCTCTTTGATGAGCGTCACGCCGATGGAGCTCGCCAGATATGTAGGCTTTAGAATGAGCGGCGTTCCGATTTCCTGAAGCGCGGCGCGGAAATCTTCCAGCGTCGTCACCCGTTTGTTTTTGATAGACTTGACGCCGGCCCGGTTGAAAGCGGCTCTCATTTTGTTTTTATCTCTGGCATTTTCAGCGGCCTGTACGCCCGCTCCCCGCAGGCCGAGACGTTCACACGCTTTTGCCATCGGAGCGATAAACAGTTCATTGTTGGTCGTAATGGCGTCAACCGCGAACATGCCGGCCACCTTGACGATTTCTTCGACTACTTCTTCCTCAGGTTTGTCATGATCTTCATGAGCCCAGTAAATCGAATCGGGATGCTCAAAATCAGCCAGACTCTTAAAATAGTCTTTATCTTTTATGACCGCGACCGAGTATTTTTCAATTAATGCCGCATGAGAGGCTGTAATTGCAAAAGGTCTTGGAATAAAGCTGACGAGGTTGTATTTTTCGGCTGCGCTTTTGTAAAACATATGCGGCGGGCATCCCCCAAGGTCAGCGATAACCAATACTGTTTTTCTCTCCATATGTAAACACTCCTTCTCTATTGTGCGGTGTATCCACCGTCTGCGGTGATCGCGCTTCCGGTCATATAGCTTGATAAATCCGACGCGAGAAACAGCATGACGTTCGCTATTTCTTCAGGCTTGCCGAGTCTCAGCAGCGGATTGACTTTCGCTTTTTCTTTTTTGATTTCTTCAAGCGTGCCTTCGTTGTTTTCAAGGAACGACTTTTCATTCAAAGGTGTGTCAATGATTCCCGGGCACACGCAATTGACGCGGATGTTGTGTTTGGCGTAATCGACGGCCATCGAACGCGTCAGCTGCAATACGCCGCCTTTAGATGCGTTATATGCGGGAATGTCGGGCCATGCAACGACTCCTCCGACGGAGCACGTGTTAATGATATTGCCCTTGCCGCTTTTGAGCATATACTTGAGCGCGTGCTTGCTCATAAGAAACATGCCCGTCAGATTGACGTTGAGCACCTTGTTCCAATCGCTCAGCTCCATCTCATGAATCGGGGCGACAATTTCGATGCCGGCGTTATTGATTAACACGTCCAATCCGCCGAACTTGTCCGCCGCTGACCGGATGGCGTTTTGACATGCCGGCTCATCTGTAATATCCGTCTGCACAAAATGCAGCCTGTCATTGTTTTCTTTCCTGATCATCGCTTCTCCCTGCGCCTCATCAATATCCGCGACGACCACATTCGCCTGCTGATTCAGAAACGCCTGAACCGCGGCATAACCGATGCCTGATGCGCCCCCTGTGATGAGGACAGTTTTATCCGTCAGGTTCATGACTCTTTCGCCTCTAATTTTTTCGCTTTTGCTCTGTTATAGCGCGGAGGGAAAAAGATATTGACTGATTTTGAATCTTTTTCAAATCTGTTGATGGCGCCGTGATCTTCTCTCGGATCGCAGAAATAAGCTGTGCCGAATGTCATATCCACTTTGCAGCCTTCAATGGTCATATCATAGCCGCCGCCGATGCAGATGCCGATCTGTTCATTGCGGTGTTTATGGAACGGCATTTCTCCCCCGTTGCCCGGAATGTTGGCAAGCATGATTTCCACCCAGTCTTCCACGAAGAACGTGACTTCCATACCGGGCAATAAGTCTCTCGTTTTAAAAATATTCAAAAAATAATCTTCAGGGCTTGTGTAGGTTTCACCGGCTTTCAGGCGTTTAATATCAATGGCGATCACTTCTTGATCCGTCTCATTTCTTGCGCCGTGAGGCACATTAGGAGGCGCGATATAGGCTGATTCCAGCGCTGTCATCTTTCTTGTGACATCTCCGACAGTCATGGACAGCTCGCCGGAAACGACAAGGCCGATTTGGACTTCCTTATGCTGATGCGGTTCCACGTTTGTATGCGGCGGAACGTAAGAAAGCAGAACTTCCGTATCTCCTCTGACGGACGAATATTGTCTTACTCCGTTATCCCATTCTATTAATTTAGGCGTCGGGAAATAAAGTTCCTGCAAATCTTGTTCAGTTTTCATCATGAATCTCTCCTTTTCCGAATAATGACCAGCTCATGGGAATGCTTTTAAATGTTTTGACAAAGTGAAGGCCGTACTTTTGCCTGGCCAGCTCATTTGTCAGCGCGATGTCGGACAAACCGTCCTTCACTCTTTTCGCGGCTGCGCTCGTTGAGTTCACCAGATCAAACGTGACATCTTTACGGGTAAAATACTTAATCAAATTGATAGGAGACGGGTGGGATACGATGACAGTCTGATCAAGCATGTCATCCGTATATTCAAAACCGGGCCGGACAGCCAGGCCGTACATCGGGGTGTCGCACCTGAAAATTTGCAGAAGCTGCAGATCCGGTCTCATGTAGAAGTGCTTAATGCCGTCATACGCGTGAGGCACAATTGTGTATTCCAGCGGACTTTGAAGCGTTTTTTCAATGCACGATTCAAATGTATCATGCAGTGATAATTTACTGTTCACCCCTTGGAGAAGGGTAAAATTGGTGATGAAGTTTTTTGCTGCGTACTCACTGCTTGTCCCTTCAGGACCGAGCGTGTTGATCGTAATCAGTTTAGATATTGAATAAGCCTTGCTTTTCGTTTGAATGCTATTATCCAATATAATCATGAGCACCAACCAATCTGTTAAATTTTAAGTAAATATTATCCATAGACGTTCAAGCTGTCAATATTATTTGAAAATATTGATAATTATTCCTATATATTAGAAAACACCCTATGAAATAGGGTGCTAAAAATTAACATTTACAAAATTATAGAAACTTTATTTTACCGATACAATGATTGGTCGGCCTGATGCTCATATTTCCCATACCTTCTGTATGCGAAAACGCTGAGGACAAAGCCGATGAGGGTGACGGCCGCACAGATAAATCCAACAGCTGCATATCCGTATCCGACATAGACCGGACCCATGACAGCAGAACCCAAGGTGACGGCCAAATTGGACGCCAGGCTGTAAAATGCCATGATTTTGCCCCGGCGGCTCTGTGAGCAATCACTTAAAATGGTGCTGAGCAAGGTCACCGTCAGGCTTTGCATCAATCCCCAGACGAATAACCCGATGACCAAAAACGGCATTGATGACGGCGCATAGGCGAGACAGGAAAGCCATATGCTGATCACGGCCAATGCCGCGATCAAAGAGCGCATTTTCCCCGCCTTATCTGCGATTTTTCCGGTGAACACGCTCATGGAAAAACCGATTCCATACACCATGATCAGCAGCCCTGAAGCTGTATTCCCCCCCGGCAGCACGCGGTGAAGATAGGTGCCGAGAAAGGAATACATGCCGTAAAAACCGATCATGTTGCAAAAAGTGATCGTGAGGTATACAGGGACACGGGGCACCTTCAGCGCATCCCGGAAAGTGCCTGCCTGCCGTCCGTTTTCCTCTTCTGTTTTATCCCCATCCGCCGTGCTGCGGCGCGCCTCAATGAAAATGAGCGAAGCAACGAGGACAGACATGAGGGCGAAAATCCAAAACGTCCACCGCCAATTTAAAACGCCGCCGATAAAAGAGCCGATCGGAACGCCGAAAATCAAAGCGAGCGACCAGCTTGACACGATCAGGCCCATCACCTTGCCGCGGTACGCATAAGGCACACGGTCGCCGACCACCGCATAAGCTGTCGGCACAAACGCACCCGCCGCAAGCCCGGAAAGCGCCCTGCCCAGAAAGAAGAAAAAGAGATTGTGCGCCAACGCGCAGATCACCGTGCCGGCCGTAAATATAAGCAGCCCCGTCATCAGGCTGAGTTCCCGGGAATATTTATCTCCCAGCGGAACGAGAAGCGGCGCGCCGATAAAAATCATCACTCCGTAAATACTGATGGAAAGCGCCAGCACACTGACATCCGAGCTGAAAGCCCGCGCTAAATCCGGAAGCAGCGGAGAAATCACCAGCTCTTCAGAACCGGCGGCAAATACGCCTAATGTCAAAGCAAGCGCGAGACAGATCGGAAATCGGCGTTTCGTTTCGATGTGATCGGTTTGTTTGCTGTTCATGCTCTTTGAACACCTCTTCCGTAAAACTTTTCTACCTTTTGTTGTTTTATAGTTTAGCATCCTTATGTTTCATTTTACATTTCACATGAAAACTAATTCTGTTTTTTTATTTACATTCAGATTTTAAATAAAATATTTAGTTTGTATTCAATAAATGATATAAAATACGCCGTCCGGTTATGCTATAGTGATAGAATCATTTGTTAAGGTGGGGGTCATGGAATGAATAACACTGATTCAAAGGCCGCCCGCGCAGGCCTCGGCATGGTACTGATTCTCGGAACGCTCGCTTCATTCGGGCCGCTTTCGCTCGATATGTATCTGCCCGCTTTGCCTGAAGTGGCGGCCGATCTTCATACGACAGCGTCACTTGCGCAGCTGAGCCTGACGTTTTGTCTTTTGGGGCTGGCGGTCGGGCAGATCGTTGTCGGGCCGCTCAGTGATATGATCGGGCGCCGGAAGCCGCTCATTCTGTCATTGCTGCTTTATACGCTGTCTTCTTTATTATGCGCCTTCAGCCCTTCTGTTTCGTTTTTAATTGTCATGAGGTTTATTCAAGGATTCACCGGGGCGGCCGGAATCGTCATCGCACGGGCTTCCGCACGCGATATGTATTCCGGAAAAGAATTGACGGCTTTTTTCTCATTACTGATGCTCGTCAATGGGGCGGCGCCGATTTTAGCGCCGATTACAGGGGGATTTATCCTTCAGTTCGCCGGCTGGAAAATCGTATTTGTCGTGCTGGCGGTGATCGGCTGTATCATTTCTGCCGCCGTGCTTACGGCGTTGCCTGAATCACTCCCGCCGGAAAAGCGGACAAGCGGCGGACTCCGGGAGACGCTGATGACGTTTCGGGGCCTGCTTGGCGACCGGATGTTTATGGGATTTGCGCTCAGCCAGGCATTTGTGATGACCGGCATGTTCGCATATATTGCCGGGTCGCCGTTTGTACTGCAAAACATCTACGGCGTATCGGCGCAAATGTTCAGCCTGCTGTTCGCCGTAAACGGTGCGGGAATCATATGCGCAACCCAAATCACCGGACGGATGGCCAAAACACATGATGAACGGAAGCTGTTTGTCTCCGGGCTGTTGATCGCCGTCATCGGAAGCATCGCTTTGCTTTTATCACTTGCGTTTGGTTTAGGCCTGACGGCGGTCTGCATTTCATTATTCATCATTGTTTCTTCTGTCGGGATCGTCACGACGACGGGATTTTCTCTGGCTATGCAGAAACAGGAGAAAGGCGCGGGAAGCGCTGCAGCTCTTCTCGGACTCCTGCCCTTTATCGGCGGTGCGGCTGCCGCTCCCCTGGTCGGTATTGCCGGAGAAGAAAATGCCTGGCCGATGGCCGTCAGCATTTTCGGTTTTGAGTTCTTTGCCGTTCTATCCTATGTCCTGTCGGCCAAACGAAAAACAAAGTAAAGCCCGCCGCTTTTTGCGGAGGGCTTTTTTTCTTATCCGGCAGCGCCTTTTTCCGAAGAAGCCTGCTCACGCTTCAGGCGTTTTTTAATACCGAAGTGATAATACGCGTAACAGATGATCATCAGCGGGACGCCGCAGTACAGACCGATACGCTGGTCGGGGATAAAGATGAGACTGATTAAGATAAGCCCGTAAATCGAAAATCCGAGAATCGGCACGATCGGATAAAGCGGCGTTTTAAATGCCAGGTCTTTCAGATTTCCTCCTTCAGCGAGAAAGCGTCTCCGGAAAACGAATTGTGAAGCGCAGATTGACATCCACGCGACGACGGTAATCATACCGGAGATGGAAATGAGCCACACATACACCGTTTCAGCCGCGAATACACTTGTCAGCAGGGATAAACCGGAGATAGCGATGGTGATGGAAAGAGCTTTCAGAGGCACGCCTTTTTTCGTCAGTTTCGTTAAGGAAGCGGGGCCCATCTTAGTTTTTGATAGGGACCACATCATTCTGGATGAAGCGTACAGCCCGGAATTCGCCACCGACAGCATGGCGGTCAGAATGACAAAGTTCATGATATCAGCCGCATAGGGAACGCCGATTTTATCCAGCACAGCCACAAACGGGCTTTCGATGACGCCTGCCGTTTGGTACGGCAAAATGGACACGAGAACAAACATCGCCAGCACGAAGAAAAACAGCGTCCGCCATATGACGTTTCGGATTGAGCGGGGAAGCGTCTTTTCCGGATTTTCGCTTTCTCCCGAGGCGATTCCGATCAGCTCGGTGCCCTGGAATGAAAAATTCACCATGACAAGGGTAAACAGCACGGCTTGGGCACCGTTCGGGAAAAGCCCTTTGTCCGTCGTAAAGTTTGACAGATACGGAGCCGTCTGCCCGCCGTTAAAACCGACAAAGCCGAATACCGCAGCGCAGCCGAGAATAATAAACAATACAATGGCCATGACCTTAATGCTGGAAAACCAAAATTCCATTTCCGCAAAACTCCGTGCAGACAGCGCGTTAATGGAAAAAATGACGACGCCGAATACAAGGCACCACACCCAAATCGGAACGGCCGGAAACCACCGCTGCATTAAAATCCCCGCCGACGTCAGTTCAAGCCCCACTGTATTGGCCCAGCTGAATGCGTACATCCATCCGATCGTAAAACCCGTCGACGGCCCGAGAAACTTTGCCGCATACGCTTGAAATGATCCTGCGACCGGCATGGCGACCGCGAGCTCCCCCAAACAAAGCATCACCAGATACATTAAAAATCCGCCGATCACATAAGCCAATATCGCGCCGATCGGTCCCGCTTCACTGATCGTAAAACCGGAGCCCAGAAAAAGCCCCGTCCCGATCACGCCGCCGAGGGCGATCATAAACAAATGCCGGCCCTTCATCGTGCGCTGCAATTCAGTTTGATTGGTATCTCCCTGCATATACATCCCCCTTATTCCGTTATGTCAGCCATTTGTGCGTATGTCTAATCGGTAGCTGTGCAAAAGGTGCATTGTCGTCTGCTGAATGAGTTCCGGCAGCACATGGAATGTGTACGGCTTGTACACGCGTTCCGTCCATTTATGGCCGTCCTTTCCGTATACCCCTATATTGACCGACGGAATATTCAATTCCCTGATTTCTTTAAAAGGAATCGTCCCTATGACATCCCAGCCCGGAAAATTATCGGTAAAGGCGGAGACCTCCTCGTCTGTTTCATGCAGCGATAAAAAGCTTCCGTCCGCTAAATAAGGGAAAAACTTTTTAAAGGCGAATGTTTCTCCGGTTGACGCCGCTGTTTTATCGACCGCTTCTTGAATGACATGCTGCAAAAGCCGGTCCCGTGTGCTCTCTTCTTTCAGATAATTGTGCGGAAGGTAAGGCGGCGCATAGAAAATAATGACCTTGGCTCCCTGCTCAGGATCGAGTTTTTGCAGTTCCTCGACGGCTTTAAAGCATCTCATCCGCAGTTCAAGATGTTCATATGTTTTAAATGCCTGCCCGATACACTGTGCAGGGTCTATCCCGCGGCTTCTCAGCCTTTTCAGGTAATCTTCCAGACTGTACACTTGAACGTTCCATGACATCTCTTTTTTCGGCAGGCTCGTTCTCTCACAGTATTCGTCGTAATAATCAGATAATTTTCGTTCTGTCTCTTTGCAGGCTTCGTCAGCCACGGCGGTCAGCTGATCCATGACTTCTTTGGCGGTTTTCTCGTAAATAAAATAATTAAAATAGACATAGCTGCTGACGGCGGTCTGCACGTTATACGCTTCCTTGTTGTCACGCTGGTACAGGCAGGTCGGCGGAAGCACAAGCTCCCCTTCAATGTTTTCCGCCATATGAATATTGTTGTGAATTCTTCTGGTGATTTCTGACGCGATCAAATTCGGATCGATGCCGGACAGCGTATCACCGACATGCACCTCCCGCCCGTAAATCGCAAAGCAAGGCAAAAGCTTCCCTGCCGCGCCCGTGTAGATGTACCTTGTCGTGTCACCCTCATACAGCGGGGTGATAAAATCGTTATTAATCGCTGCTAAATAACGAAGCTGCTTTTCTTGTTTCAGCCGTTTTAATTCAGAAATGCTGGTTAAAATGCCGGAATGCTGGCTTTCTTCATCCGGGTTTGCCATGAACAGAATATGGCCCGGCAGCTGATCACGCCGTTCAGAAAAGTGAAGCAGATTGGCGAGATGAACGGCAATACCGCTCTGCATATCAACCGAACCCCTTCCGAACATCCACTCGCCTGAGCGGGCGTCCCGCTGCACATCCCGATCAAATTCATAGTTTGAGAAATACTCCGCGAGACGGTCGGAATCAAAAGCGATATCTTTTAAAGGGCCGAAATCCTCGATGCCGACCGTATCAAGATGAGCGTGATAAATGACCGTATTCAGGCTTTCGCCGTTTCCCTCAATAAATGCGAAAATATTTTTGCGGCCGTAAGGGTCCTCAGGAATCGCCTGCTCCCACACATGTGACGGATTCTCCTGAAAGTAGGGAAAGCTCTTGATCATATCTTTGATATAGTCGGCTTTTTTTCCTTCTCCCAATGTGCCGTTGATGCTGTTTAACGCCACCAGTGATTTCGTAATGGCTTCTATTTTCTCCTCCGGAAGCATTTTGCTGAGCTGCTGATACATATTCCATCCTCCTTACCCTCATATAGAGAAAATAGCGCGACTCTCTTTTTCATCGCGCTATTTCCGAAAGATTAATAGGCTTCAGACGTTGTTTTTGCCTGCATATGAAGAATCAGATAGTCAGGTCCTCCGGCTTTTGAATCGGTTCCTGACATATTGAAGCCGCCGAACGGCTGGTATCCGACAATTGCTCCCGTACATCCGCGGTTGAAGTATAGATTCCCGACGTGAAAATCTTCGCGGGCGCGTTCAATGTGCGCGCGGGTTTTCGATAACAGAGCGCCCGTCAGTCCGTAATCGGTATTATTGGCAATCTCAAGCATATGGTCGAAATCACGGGCTTTTGAGATCGCGACGACCGGCCCGAAAATTTCCTCCTGCATCAGGCGGGCGTTTTCATCAACATCCGCAAAAATGGTCGGCTGAATAAAGTATCCTTTTGAATCATCACCTTCGCCTCCCGTCAGGAGTTTTCCTTCTGTTTTGCCGATTTCGATATAACTCATGACTTTATTATAAGATGCTTCGTGGATGACTGGCCCCATGTATGTATCAAAATCTTCCGGACTTCCGACGGTGAGTGATTTTGTTAAAGCGACGGCTTTTTCAACAACTTCATCATAGACGTCCTGATGGATGACCGCACGGGAACCGGCTGAACATTTTTGGCCTGAGAATCCGAAGGCGGAATACACGATTGAGGAAGCGGCAAGATCAAGATCAGCATCTCTGTCTACAAGCACCGTATCTTTCCCTCCCATTTCGGCAATGACCCGTTTCAGCCACTTTTGGCCCGGCTGTACTTTTGCGGCGCGTTCATAGATGCGGCATCCGACCGCGCGGGAACCTGTAAACGACACAAATCTCGTCTTCGGATGCTCAACCAGATAGTCGCCGATTTCTCCTCCGTCGCCCGGTATGAATTGGAGCACGCCGTCCGGCAGGCCCGCTTCTTTCATCACTTCAACGAATTTCGCCGCCACGACAGGCGCCGCATCCGCCGGTTTCAGCAGTATCGTGTTGCCTGTTACGATGGCTGCCGCCGCCGTTCCCGCCATAATCGCAAGCGGGAAGTTGAATGGAGAGATGACGATCCCCACCCCAAGCGGCTCATAGTGATACTGATTATATTCTCCGTCACGGCTCTTTACAGGGGAACCGTCTTTCAGTTTCAGCATCTGACGGGCGTAATACTCTAAAAAGTCGATCGCTTCCGCCGTATCCGCATCCGCTTCCTTCCACGGTTTTCCCGCTTCTTTCACTAGATATGCGGAGAATTCGTGCTTTCTTCTGCGGATGATCGCCGCCGCTTTAAACAGCACATTCGCGCGGTGTTCCGGCCGTACTTTTTTCCATGTTTGAAATGCCTGCAGCGCAGCCTGCATGGCCTTTTCCGCAAGTTCTTTTCCGGCGGCCGATACAGAACCGATCACTTCTTTTTTATCTGCCGGATTGACGGAAATGATCTTTTTATCCGTTTCAATCGCTTCACCGTTGATGATAAGCGGATAATGCTTGCCGAGCTGTGAATTCACATAAGCCAGCGCTTCCTGAAACGATTGTTTATTTGTCTCTTCCTGAAAATTTGTAAATGGTTCGTGTGCGTATGAAACTGTCATTAGAATTCCTCCCCGTATTTTGTAATGTGTGCTCACGCTTTATGAAGATGCAAGAAGCATACCAGCATAGCAATTTGTGATAAAAATAAGAAAATCTTTGCCGAAAGCGGACGAAGCGTGTCCTAATCTGTCAGCTGTAATCTGAAAACGCAAAGAAATTTTGCGATCCGCTATATAACTGATGCAAAATCTCTTTGCGGATAACACTTATACCCAGCCGCGGAACCGGGCCGCTTCAGCCGACTTTCTGATGCCCGTCATATAGGCGGCCAAACGCATATCGACTTTGTGGATATGCGCTGTCTGATAAATGGATTCAAACGAATTCACCATGACGCTGCGCAGTTTTCCGGCGACTTCCTCCTCAGACCAGTAAAAGCCTTGATTATTTTGCACCCATTCAAAATAAGACACCGTCACGCCGCCGGCGCTTGCCAAAATATCCGGCACGAGAAGCACGCCTCTTTCATTCAGAATTTTCGTGGCATCTATCGTTGTCGGGCCGTTTGCCGCCTCCACAATGATTGAAGCTTTAATGTGATGGGCGTTTTCAGCCGTAATCTGATTGGAGATTGCAGCGGGCACGAGAATATCACAGTCCTTTTCCAGCAGCTCCCGGTTCGTTATGACATCCGAGAAGAGATTCGTCACCGTGCCAAAGCTGTCCCGCTTATCCAGCAGGTAATCAATGTCAAGGCCGTCAGGGTCATACAAAGCGCCGTGGGCGTCTGAGATGCCGATCACCTTGGCGCCGGCGTCATGCATAAATTTAGCGAGAAAGCTCCCCGCATTTCCGAACCCCTGAATGATGATCCGCGCATTTTCCAATGGAATCCCTTTTTTCTTAACGGCTTCCTCAATACAAATCGTGACGCCTTGCGCGGTCGCCGTTTCCCGCCCCTGTGAACCGCCGAGAACAATCGGTTTGCCCGTAATGAATCCCGGTGAATCAAATTCTCTCAGGCGGCTGTATTCGTCCATCATCCATGCCATAATCTGCGAGTTGGTATATACGTCGGGAGCCGGAATATCCTTTGTCGGACCGACGATCTGGCTGATCGCACGCACATATCCGCGGCTCAGCCGTTCCAGCTCTCCGAATGACATCGTCCGAGGATCACAGATGATGCCGCCTTTTCCGCCCCCGTAAGGAAGATTTGTGATGCCGCATTTTAAAGTCATCCAGATGGAAAGCGCCTTAACCTCTTCTTCACTGACTTCCGGATGAAACCGCACGCCCCCTTTTGTCGGGCCGACTGCGTCATTATGCTGTGAGCGGTAGCCCGTGAAAACCTGTACTGAGCCATTGTCCATTTTGACAGGGATGCGGACGGTCAAAAGCCGCATCGGCTCTTTCATCAGTTCATACATATTGTCAGGGTACCCCAGTTTTCGCAGGGCCTCTTTTATGATCGATTGTGTTGACAAGAACAAATTAAGAACTTCTTTTTCTTCATCTTTCTGATTGCTTTTAGAAATCGGGTTGGCTGACATGTTTTATCACCTCATCGTATTTTACGTGTAAGCTTCAATTACCGGCAGAACAAAATGTAAGCGCTTTTACACCAAAACCCATCAATCCCTTTCACATTGTCGTTACGCCCTTTTTTATATGCAAGATTCATGCCAGGTTTTTTGCGCATAAAAAAAAAGAGGCTGTTGTCAGCCTCTTTCATCCCCGATTAACGCGGGTCAATAACCAGCTTTGTTTCGGCATAAAGACTGCCGGCCCCCAAACCGTTTACGTAATCGCCTTTAATTGTATACGCGCCCGCGCGCGGAAGGTTTTTACGCACTAGGACGAGATTGTATTCAGACGCGCCCAATAAGTCAAGGGTAAGCGGAAGTCTGACCGTTTTTCCGTAGTTGAGAATTTGCGTTTCTTTCAGTGTTCTTCCGTTTACAGAGTCCCTCACAGTGGCGTTGAACCCGTCAGGAAATTGAAATTCAACGGCGCCGACGGCAAGCAGCGCATTCGGCTTGTATGTGACTTCAATATCAGACGTCGCGTATTCTTTCGTACTATTGACGGTTTTCGCTTCAATAACGGCAGATTGGGCGTTCGCATGAAAAGATGGCAAGAACACAGATGAAAATACCGCAGCACTGATGAGAAAGGCCGAAAATGATTTTCTTTTTAACATCATGAATTCCTCCAGATCATATGGGATTCAGAGCGTCCTCTGCCGGAAAAGCGTGTCTGATGGTTCCATTCGCGAATTGGGTTTCTCTTTTCCTGAGAATAATCTACCACCTTTATCCATGGAAGTAAATTATTTTTTAGAATATTCAATCATTTATTTTTCACGAGATGAATCAGCACAAAAAACGAAGACATCCGCTGTCTTCGTCTTGTGCGCTATCGGTGAGCCGTCTGCCAGTCAAATCCGATGGTGTCATCATTCCACGGAATTCTTTTTTCGTCAGGCTGATCCGGATTGTAGGACATTGTCGTGAAATAAATAATGGTCAGCGGGGTTTCACCCAGCACTCTGTACCCGTGTGCGACGCCTTTGGGAATGAGAAGGAGCATCGGATTGTCTTCTCCCATGTAGTAGACATCCGTTTCTCCCTTGGTTGCAGACTCTTCGCGAAGGTCATGCAGCACGACCTGGGCGTGGCCCGTCGGAAAAAACCATAGGTCATCCTGTTTCTCATGATAGTGAAACGCTTTAATGACGCCGGGATAGCTTTTGGACCAGGAAGCCTGCCCGAAACGCTCTAAGAGATGTTCATCGTCACGGACGAGTTCTGAGAAAAAACCCCGGTCATCGCTGTGTTTGATCAGCTTTTTGATTTTTACGCCTTCGATCACTTGCATTGTCCCTCCCTTTGTAAATAATCATGCAGCGCTTCCCGCCAATGCCTCATCCCGAGCCCCTGCCGTTCAATCGACTCAAGACTCAACACCGAGTAAGCGGGGCGCGGCGTCTCATTTCCGTATTCCTCCGTCGTGACGGGCAGCACGGAGGCGGTTCTGCCGCTTTCTTCAAAAATAGCCTTGGCAAATTCATACCAGCTGCACACTCCGCTGTTTGCGGCGTGGTATAAGCCCGGCGGCCTGTCAAACAGACCGATCACCGTTTCGGCTAAATCCTTTGTGTACGTCGGCGCCCCGACTTGATCGTTAACGACACGCACCTGATCATGTGTATCCGCAAGTTTCAGCATCGTATTGACAAAGTTGTGCCCGCCGCTGCCGTACACCCACGATGTTCTGATAATGGTGTGGTTTTTCCCCGTTAACCGGATCAGTTCTTCGCCGAGTTTTTTGCTTTTTCCATAAATCGTGCCCGGATCTGCGGGATCATCGGTCTGGTATGGCCGTGTTCCTTTGCCGCTGAAGACGTAATCGGTGCTGATGTGAATGAATTTCGCGCCGGTGTTTTCAGCCTCAAGCGCGGCATAATAAGCGCCGATTCCGTTTATTAAATACGCTTTGTCGAGCTCCGTTTCACATTTGTCAACGGAGGTGTATGCCGCCGTATTGACGACGATATCCGGCTTGTAATGGCTGAACGAGTGCCGCACCGAACGCTGGTCGGATATGTTCATCATCGCTTTTGTCAAGGCGATCACTTCATACCCTTCCCGCTTCAGCTGGCGGCATAACTCCCGCCCCAGCTGGCCGGCCGCTCCGGTTACTAATACCTTCGTCAATCGGATCCCCTTCTTTCCGATTAGTCTTGGCTGTCTGTATACCAGCGAATGGTTCTTCTCATTCCTTCTTCAAATGTGACGTCCTGCCGCCATCCCAGCTCATTTTTCAGCTTTGAAGCATTGATGGCGTAACGGCGGTCATGCCCTTTTCTGTCTTCGACATGAGCAAACCGTTCCTCGACACCGAGCTCCTTCATGATAAATGACGCAAGCTCTTTATTCGTCCGTTCATTTCCTCCGCCGATATTGTAAATGTCACCGAGTGTTCCTTTTTCCAGCACGAGCTTAATGGCGCGGCAATGATCTTCGGCGAACAGCCAGTCTCTGATCTGCATCCCGTCGCCGTACAGCGGAACCGGCGTGCCGTTTACGGCATGCCTGATAATGGTCGGAATCATTTTCTCGTGATGCTGGTACGGCCCGTAATTGTTGCTGCATCTTGTAATGATGGCAGGAAGCTTATGGGTTCTCACGTAAGACATGACGAGCAGGTCTGAGCTTGCCTTGCTGGCGGAATACGGATTGTTCGGAGAAAGCGGCGTCGTCTCCGTAAAAGCGGGATCATCCGGCGCCAAATCTCCGTACACCTCATCTGTGGAAATGTGAATCAGCCTGCCGGCTTTTCCCTGTAACACCGCGTCCGCCAGTCGGTATGTGCCCATCACATTTGTTGTGATAAACGGCTCTGCCTGATTTATGCTTCTGTCCACATGGGATTCAGCCGCAAAATGAATGACAGCGTCATACATTTGGGAAAAGACTTTGTCAATGTCCTCTTTTTCAGAAATGTCACCTTTGATAAAACGGAAACGGCCGTTCTTTTTTAAGGCTTCTATTTCAAGCGGCCTGCTTGCATACGTGAGATTATCCAGGACGGTAATCTGCGCGTCCGTTTCTTTCAGCATCATCTTTGTAAAGGTAAGGCCGATAAATCCGGCGCCCCCTGTAATTAAATATGATTTTGGCATGATTAATGCTCCTGTCCTTTCTGTAATGCCTGATGCGCCAGGCTTCCGGCGAGGTAGAGCGATTCATGCGTGCCCGCATCCACCCACCAGCCCGTTAACACATCATACGTCAGCTCACTGTGTTCAATGTATAAATTATTGACATCCGTAATTTCCAGTTCGCCGCGTTTTGAAGGGGAAATTTGTTCAATATAGGAAAACACTTCTGCGTCGTACATGTAGATCCCTGTGACGCATAGTCTGGTCGGCGGCTGCTCCGGCTTTTCAATGATCGACTTGATCCGTTTGTTTTCCTCATCAATCTCGGCGATGCCGAAGCGCTCCGGATCGTCCACTTCTTTCAGCAGCACTTTCGCTCCTTTTCCCTGCTTTGCGAAACGCTCCGTATAAGGTTTTAATGAATCTTCAAAAATATTATCTCCCAAAAGCAGAACGAACGGATCGCGACCTGTAAATCGCTTTGCGTATGATAAACCGTCGGAAATGCCGGATGCGGCTGGCTGAACCTGATATGTGATCGAGACGCCTAGCTCTTCTCCGGTTTCGAGAAGTTTATGAAATTGCGGGATATATTCTTTTTGCGTAATCAGCAAAATATCTGTAATCCCCGCTTCTTCCAGCTTCATGATCGACCAGTAAATCATCGGATATGGACCGACAGGGAGTAAATGCTTATTGACCGCTTTTGTCAGCGGCATAAGGCGTGAGCCGGTGCCTCCGGCTAAGATAACACCTTTCACATGAACACTTCCTTACGTGTGGTTTTATCACAAATCATAAAGAATCGCCGCCGCCCGTTTGATGCCCCTGCCGTCAACCAGCGGCTTTCCGTTTTGATGAAGTCCGGTCCGCATCGGATAATCAGCGGCCATGTCAGACATATGCCGAGCGAGAACGTCCGGTGATATGCATTCACCAAGGCCGAGATGAACGGCGGCCCCCCGTGCGGCGAATTTTTCCGCCGTCTCAGTTTGATGCTCCACTTGAGAAAGTACGATGCAGGGCACACCTGTACAAATGGTTTCATATAAAGTGATCCCGCCGGACACGACGGCCATATCAGCCCTCGAAAGAAGCGCGGCCATGTCATTTGTCTGCCTTACCATCTCGGCATAAGGCATTTGTGTAAGATGCGCGCGCACGTCATCAGCATGAGCCGCGGCGCCGCCCATGACGATGATCACTCGTTTTCGATGAATGTCGGGGATGCGGCGGCATGCTTCCATCACTTTAAAGACAAGCTTCTTCGGGTCGCTTCCTCCTAATGAGACCAATATGGTCCGGCATTCTTTATTCAGCTGATAGAGCTGCTTTGCTTTTTCAAAACCCGGATGAAGAATCATATATTCCGGGCCTTCATATACAGCGGCGCTGCCCATTTGGACCGTCCGGCTTTTCAGCCCTCCGTAAATGCCGTTTATAACGGCATCGCATAAATGAATGACATGTTCCCGTTTTTCTTCAAATAAGACGATGCGTGCCGATGAATGCTTTTTGACTTCCTCTAACCAGTCACACGGCATATCGAGCAGATCGAATATGAGAAGGTCAGGAGCCTGCCTGTTTATTTCCCGGACAATAAATTCCTTCTGTCCCTTGTCAGGCTTGATGATCACTTCCCATTGATCAGATGACAGATAAGAAGAAGCCTCTTTATTTGTGTAGAACGTTATTGAGCAATTGTTCTTAATGGCACCGGCAAGCAGCTTCATCCGGACCGCGTGCCCCATGCCGATGTCACGGCCCCCGTCAGCGAAAATCAGAACCCGCATGCTAATCAGCCTCTTTTTGCCGGATCATTTGATTAATGGCCCTGAGCTCCGGATCACTATTCAGCAGATGGATCAATTCTTTTGCCGGAATATCAGGACGCGAGCCCGCTTTTACGTACAGCTCGCGGGCCAGCCTGTAGTCCTCTTCTGTATCGACGGTCATCCGCAAGTGAGGAGCCCGGAGTTCCTGCGGGGGCTCAGGAAAGAGAAGCCGGTACCTCTCAGGAGATTCTCTTATTAAAAGCGTGACATGTTCCTGGTATTTGTCCGCCAGCGTTTTGTCGGCATTGATCTCCGTTAAAAGTCGCGCGTTTACCGCCTCGCCGCCGATGCCGAGCGGTGTACCGCAGATATACGTGTAGTCTGCGTGCTGATCTAAATGCGATTGAATCAGAAAATCAAGCAGCGAAGGGTCGACAAACGGGTTATCCCCCGTCAGTCTGACTGCGATGTCCGGTTTAACTTGTTCGATGACTTGTGAAAACCGGTCAAGCACGCGCTGCTCGCTGCCGCGGTGCACACGGTAGTTCTTGCTGAGGCAGTGCGCAGACAGAATGTCGTCGGTCTTGCTGTCAGACGCGGCGACGATCAGATTATCCCGCGATTGATCATAATACGCGCTTTGCCGAACCCTTTTGACAATCATATCGAGGATCGTATACCCGCCGATCGGTTTCAGCACTTTACCGGGAAGACGCCCGCTTCCCATCCGCGCCTGAATGATAAACAAAATGTCAGTCATCATATGAGCTGCCTTTCGTCAAAAGGTCATCCCAAGTGATGCCCGTGTCGGCGGGAATATCCCTGACCGCACGCGCGCCGTCAGTTAAAAGCTCAAAATATCTCGGGTGGAGCCCCTGCGGTTTTTGGCCGGGACGAAGGACGGCAAGGTTTTCCGCCGTAAAACATTCGCCTTTTTGAATCGGCGCTGTTGAAAAAATGCCTCTGTAAGCGAACCTTCTGATATCCCCTTCAATCGGTGTCGTGGTTTTATGGGAGCTTCCCGACAGCACTTCCGGCACCGGAGCGTGATGCCCCTGCCGCAGCTCCGCTTCAACTGAGCGGATTGCCGCAACCATTTCTTTTAATTCATCCGGATTGAGGGCGAAGGAGTGATCAGCACCGGGCAGGTTTTTATCGATCGTAAAATGCTTTTCAATCAGTTTCGCTCCGAGCCTGACAGCCGCGCACGGCACATCATACGGATGGGCGCTGTGATCGGAGAAACCGATCACTGCATCCGGGAATGCGGCGGCAAGCATGGGAATGACGCTCAGATTGCTGTATTCAGGCGGCGCGGGATATTTCGCCACACAATGCATGATCGCAATTTCTGTGTTCCCCTCGCCGGTAATGGTTTGATAAGCCTCCTGAATATCTGAAATATCAGCGCCAGCGGTGGAAAAAATAATCGGTGTCTTCAGCCCCGCGACATATTTCAATAACGGCAGATGATTCAGCTCGTAGGAGGCGATTTTAAAGGCTGAAGGCGAAGTCGCATACAGTAAGTCGGCAGAGCCTTCGTCACAGACCGTGCTTAAAAACAGCACGCCTTTTTTCTTACAATATTCAAGCAGCGGTTCGATCCACTCGGCGGGCATTTCCATTGATTGCACCAAAGAAAAAATAGAGACGTTTTTTCCCGCAGCGGTTTTGTACAAGCCTGGGTCTTTCTGATACATTTTGTCAGCCTGAAACATTTGGAACTTGACCGCGTCCGCGCCGGCCTCACTGGCCGCATCTATCAATTCAAACGCCTGGCTCAGTTTTCCGTCATGATTAATTCCGGCTTCGGCGATGATGAATACGGGCGAACCTTCGCCGATTGACTTCGTTCCGATTTGGCATGATGCCATCAGTCCGCCTCCTTCCCGGGCCACACATGATAGTAGTAATAGGACGCATCCGCTTTAAATCCCATTCTTTCGTACAGGCGGATGGCTCTTACATTGTGGAGCTGCGTTCCCGCTGATACAGTCTTATGCTGAAAGCGCAATGATTGTTCAATCACGTGCGCCGCTAAATGGAATCCCGCTCCCTTTCCTTCAAATCCCGGCTTTACCGCCATCAGATCAAGGACGAATTCATCGCCTTTAGACAGCCCCTGAACAAAGCCCACAGTCTCTCCCTTATATGTGGCGGCGAATTGTAACGAAGCTCTGCCTTCCGCATTATTCCGCGCCCACTCTTCAAACAGGCGGTTTGCACTTTCATAGCTGAGATGGGGGTCTTGATAATACCTGCTTTTTGTAAAGGCGTCGCGGGCCAGCCGGCTGATCGCTTCCGTGTCGCCGGGTCCGGCTTCTGTAATCTCAAATGGCGGCGTGCTGTTATATACACGCACCGGACTGACGAGCTTGAGAAGACTCCCTACAAAATAAGCGTTCGGAAGCTGCTGAACGACCTGCATCGCGCCGATATCTTCAGCCGGTATTTTAATAAATATAAAATCAGTGCCTGCCGCCCGCCTTGCCGCGTAAAATTCCTGAAACAGCCTTTTGAGCTGTCCGGCGCTGTTTGCGGCTGCAAGCTTCACATTGATGATATTTTTTCGAAACAATTGACTTTCCCACGAAGAGTTTTCATATAAAATCACGCCTTGAAGGCTGTTTTCTTCCAATAAACAGAGCGACGATTCATAGGCTTCCGGCTGGATGCCCTTCTGATGCAGGAAGGTATGAATCATGTCCTGCGCAAGATTTTCCCTCAGTCTGTACACCTAATCAGCCCCTTTGACGATATCCGTAACGGCTGCAATGACGTATTCAACGTCGTCATCTGTCATTGACGGATAAAGAGGGAGTGACACGGTGCGGTGATAATACGCGGCCGCGGCCGGAAAGTCAGTTTCCTTATACCCGTACGTTTTTTGATAATACGGATGGAACGGAACCGGAATAAAATGAACACTTGTGCCGATATTATATTGGTCTTTTAAAGCGGAAATCAGATCGTTCCGGCTGACCCCGGCCTCCTGCTCCTCTATTTGAAGAACATACAGATGCCATGCATGCCGCCCGTCATCACTGACATGCGGGATGGTCAGCCCTTTCATGTGTCTGAAGGCGTCCTGGTAGCGGCTCGCAATGTCGGCTCTTCTTTGCTGCATGCTGTCAATCCGTTTCAGCTGATGAAGCCCAAGCGCTGCCTGAAGATCAAACATATTCATTTTATAGCCGGGCGTTTCGACCTCGTAGTACCAGCTTCCGTTTGAAGAATAGCGGTTCCACGCGCCTTTGCTCATGCCGTGAAGGCTGAGCACCCTGATCTGATCGGCGAGCCCGTCATCGTCCGTCGTCAGCATGCCGCCTTCACCGGTTGCCAGGTTTTTTGTCGCGTAGAAGCTGAATGCCGTCGCATCGCCGATTGATCCGATCATTTTCTGTTTATACGTGGTATACACGGCATGTGCGGCATCCTCTAAGACAAATAACTGATGCTTTTCGGCAATGGCCAGAATCTGATCCATATCACACGACTGGCCGGCGAAATGAACGGGTACAATCGCTTTTGTCCGCGGGGTGACGGCCGCCTCAATTTTTTTAGGGTCCGCATTCAGCGAAAGCGGATCGATGTCAACAAACACCGGAACGGCGCCTGTGTGCACGATTGTATTGGCCGTTGAACTGAACGTCACGGCAGACGTGATGACCTCGTCGCCGGGACCGATCCCTTTCGCTTTCAGGGCCAAAAACAAAGCGGCGGTACATGAGTTCAGCGCGATCGCGTGCTTTGCCCCCGTCCAGGCGGCAAAGGCTTTTTCAAACGCCTCTACTTTCGGTCCCCTTGAAAGCCAGCCCGATTCAAGCGTATCAATAACCTCCTGAATTTCGTCCTTCCCGATCATGGGCAATGAATAGGGAAGAAAAGCTGATCTTTTTTGCACCATTTTCTTTGCGCTCCTATCTTTTTTATGAAGGGTCAACCCGTCTGAAGCTGACTCCGGTTTTTTCCTGAAGCACTTGGCATAAAGCGGCAAGCGAATCCTGAACCGGGTAGTTCGCGGCGACAAAAGCACGGCGCGCCTGTTCCGCTTTTTGATATTCTGCGGGGCTTTCGCATATCCGGATTAATTCCTGAGCGAGTGCCTGCGGGTCCTCAAAAACAAATTCTCCAAGTGAATGATAATAAGGGTATCGGCGGGTTCCCGCTGATTTTCCGATCAGCACGGGCTTTTGAAACAGCATCGCTTCAAGACCGACCGTTGATGTCTGTGTCACCGCAGCGTCAACATACGGGAGAATATCATACAGCTCCATCTCTTTTTTGATGATTTTGCCTGCTTTATATTTCCGCAGCACCTGATTGTAAGCATCCAGCTTGTTTTTGCCAATTTCCCACGGATGCGGTTTAATAATGAGCTGCATGTTCTTTTGCCCGGCAAGCTCTTCAAGCACGCCCGTATAAAATTCATCAGAAAACGGCTGCGTGGCGATCAGCACCGTCCGCTGTGACGGGAGAAAAGAAAGTTTGCGGTAAAACGTGTCCTGATCTATCGGCTCTCTTGAGAAAATCTCGTCGAAACGGGGATGCCCCGTGATGATGATTTGTTCATCCCTGCAGCCTTTTGCTTTATACCACTCCGCTTCATAAGCCCCGAATACGGCCTGATAGTCCGTAAATACGGGCAGAAACGCTTCATCTCCCATGAGCGCTCCGTGCTGCAGACAGATGCTGACGGCGTTTTTTTTCGCGGACATCAGCGCCAGCACACGGCTGTAAATATCCTCCGTCGTGCCGACTACAACGGCGGAAATCTTTTCGGCCGTAAACAAAATATCAATGGCGTCAATCGCTTCAATAAATAACGGGATGTCTTTATACAAACGTTCCTGAAATTCTCTGTTTCCGAAAGCGGGATGGCTGTGAAGCTCTTTCAAAATGGAATGGGCTTTTTCAATATAAGGGACGGGGTTCCCTTTTTGCCCCATTCCCGTCAGCTCCAATTTGCAGATAACGGGCAGCCCGTAATGGTCAGGCAGACTCCATCTGGCCAGTACCGCTGTTTTTGCCGGATCAAACTGCCGGTAGTTTCCCTCGGTGAACCGAAGATGATCGAAATGCAGAATGACCTTTCCGTTTACCGGTTTCTCATCTGTTTTCTTAATGTTTTGCCTTTTTTGATCATAATATGGCTGTATACCGGCTTCAGGAATATGCTGATCAGCCGGACCGAAAAGCTCTGGGTTCTGCTCCATGCTCTCCCGAAGCGCCGGACTGATATATTGATAAAAATTACTGATTAATGCGAGCGGGATGTCTTTGTAGCGAAGTGACTGAAAAAGGTCAATATACTGCCGGTACAGCACCCAATAGTTCGCTAAGTATGCCGACAAGCCCTCACCCCTTTCCAAGCTTTTTTAATGATTCCCTCAGCTCCCGGCACGTGGTCTGCTGCGGAAGGCTGTTCACAAACTCGTTTTTCTCCGCCGCGAAAAGCTGATAATGGATGGATTGATCGGTAATATAATTGATATCAAGCTCCTCAGAAATCGGGTAAAACGGATAAAAATGATTCACTCTCCAGAAGAAACGGGCGTCACCGATCCGGTAAAACGCCGGGCTTTCATCCCAATAGGAACCGAATGCCGATTTGACCTGTTCCAGCACGGAAAACCGGTGCATGACCGAACAATGGTCAATGGCGCACGGCGCGTTCCACACGATCCGTTCGGCGGGCCTGGCCGTCTCCTTCACCGTCTCTTTCCGCTGATTCAGATGATAGGTTTTGGAACTTGAATACACGACGGCTTTTTCCGGGTCTTCATCAAGCTCTTTCACCATTTTCTCAAGCCGTTCCGGCACATACGTGTTGTCGTCGGTCGCATACGTCACGTACTCGCCCTCCGCCATTTCTATTGCCTGATTAATCAAGGCGGCGTAGCGTGTTTTTTCCGTTCTTTCTTTGACGCCCGATACATCGCTTTGATAAAACCGGACGCGGTCATCCGTGAGAAAAGGACGTATTTCCGCCAATGTCGCTTCATTTGAGTTGTCATCCATAATGAACAGCTCAAAGTCCGTAAACGTCTGAGACAGAATACTTTTAATAGAGCGGGCCACATAGTCACTTTTGTTATAGCTCGTCATGATCACTGACACTTTAGGCAACTCGTCACCCCCTTTTCGCACCTGAAACTACCGCTATCATATGTTCCTTATGCGGAAGATGCGCTAGGAATACAGACTATTATGTGAAAAGTCAGCATTGCGCGCACAAAAAAAGCCGGCTCTGATGTCCGGACTCATTGGAGCGTATTTTCTTTTTCCGCATAAATCTTTCTTTGGGCTCATATGGTGGAATAGATAAAAACAGCAGCCGCTCTGTCGGCTGTCTGATACTTGTCAGGAGGTTTCAGCATCAAGAGGTTTTCATCAAAGGAGGAACAATATGAAACCGAAAAAGAATCAATATCAGCAAATGCAGGGGATGGGGATGGGAATGGGAATGGATATGCAAGGATACCAGCCGCAGCTCGGGCCTAATCCTTATCCGCAGCCTCAGGGCCAAGGATCACAAATGATGCCGATGCAGCAGCAAATGACAATGCCGATGCAGCAAGGCCAGCAGAGCTTCGGCGGGGGGTTCCCCGGCCAGCCGCAGCAGCAGGGCGGCGGCAGCTTTCAGATTCCGTCAGGTCCATCATCGTCACAAAACGTTCCCGGCATGCTGCCGATTGAAGAGTCATACATTGAAAATATTCTGCGGTTGAACCGGGGCAAAACAGCGACGATTTATATGACATTTGAAAACAGCAAAGAATGGAATTCAAAGATTTTCCGCGGTGTGATTCAGGCGGCGGGACGTGACCATATCATCATCAGCGATCCGAAAACGGGCACCCGCTATCTGCTTCTGACCATTTACCTTGATTACATCACGTTTGATGAGGAAATCGCTTATACTTATCCGTACTCCATGTCTTCTTATTCTCCGAGATAAATCAAAAAGCCAATCGCTCACTTGACAGAGGATTGGCTTTTTTTCTTTATAAATATTTGACGGCCGCGACGATAATCATAATCCAAGAGATGATAAACGCCACGCCGCCGAGCGGTGTAATCGCGCCGAGAATGGAAATCTGCGTCACGCTCAATACGTACAGGCTTCCTGAAAACAGAACGATGCCCGCAAACATCAGCCAGCCCGCAACAGAAACACTGCCTGCGCCAGAAAGCTTTTCGGCCAAAAACGCGACAGCCAGAAGACCGAGCGCGTGATACATATGATATTGCACGCCTGTGTGCCACACCTGCAAATATTTATCGGGGATTTTCCCTTCAAGCCCATGCGCGCCGAAAGCGCCCAGCGCCACGGCCAATAAAGCGTTAATCGCACCAAGAATAATAAACACTTTCATCTATTTTTCTCCCGCCTTTTCGTTAAAGTTTCCAATTCAATCATAACCCAACATCGGCAAAATTCAACGTCCGCCGTCCGATGACACGAGATTGTCGGATTTTTTCTTTTTGATAAGCTGGATTCGGTCAATCGCTATCGCCAGCAGCGTCCCGAGCACAAGACCGTTGCTTAAGAGCGAAATCAGGATCGGATGCATCCCCGATAACGCGCTCTCCGGCACAAACATTACGCCGACCCCCGTCAGGAGCGCCAGACCGATAATGGAGCGGATTCGTTTTTGCTCCGCTTTCTCATAAGAGTCAAACTCCGTAAAGGCGAGACCGGCCATCGTGGAGAAAACGACGAAGTTTACCGCAAAGCCGACCGGTGAGGGCAGACTCGCAAACGCATTCATAAATAGCGGGATCATACTGATGATCACGACAAATACACTTCCCAAAAGAAACGGCTTTTTCGAAGGAAGCTTCGTCGTCTCAATAAAACCGGCCGCCCCTGAAATCGGCACAGGCGCAATGCCCCCTGACAGTCCGCTCAAAAGGTGGCTGATCGAAGCCGCAAACCCAGCCGGACGCTCACGCCGTTTCCCGACGGTGCCGCCGAATTTTTTCACCGCCGCTTCTACAACCCGGATGCTCGCGAGCATGTTGACAATCAAAAGCACGGTAATGAAGAGTGATGTAATAATCAGGCCGCTGTCAAACACGGGTTTTCCAAACGGAAAAAGAGCCGGCAGCTGAATCACGCGGTCCGGTATTTGAATCGGTTTGGCAGCGCCAAAGACGGCGAATAAGATCCATCCGCCGGCAAGCGAAAGGAGAATCGCATACTGTCTTAAGAACGTAACATTCGATCGGGACATGATGAACATCGCCGCCGTCACAACCATGGCGAGCCCGAATACAAGGCCGTCGACGCTGTTTTTTAAATAGCCGATGCCCAAAAGGCCTTTCACAATCGGCTGACTCAGCTGCATGACCAACAGCAGCAGATACACACCGGTCACAACCGGCGTAAACAGCACGGCCAGCCGTTCAATCACTTTAAAAAGGCTGAACAAAAAGAAAAAGACAGCGCTTAATAACAGCGCCCCCTGCAGCGCCCGCAGCGTCTCGCCGAATGTCGCAAACACCGTGCCAGTCAGTCCGCCGTAAATCGTGTATACGCCCCACCATAAGCCTGCCGGGCTTTCATTAATCGGCAGACGATGTCCCTGGAGACATTGGATGACCGCGGCGACGCCAAGCACAAAAAATGTGCTCTGAATCAATGCGGCAGAATCGGCATGGTTCAAGTGAAATGATTGTGCGATGGCGACAGGAACTACAATCGCAGCCGCAATCATAAATGCCGTCCATTGCAAACCCCCGAGTATCAGTTTCAAGTCAATCAACCTCTCCTGTTAAAAATCGAAAATGGAATCCCCGTTTCCGTCTTCCTCACGTTCGTCTTTCGCTTTTTTCTGATATTGGTTCAGCCCGGCGCTGCCCATCATTTTTTCAAGCAGCAGCGGGTCTGTCGAAGGAGACGCGGAAGGTTTCGGCGCCGCTTTCGGAATCGGATTCTGCACAGGCGCCGGAGCGGTGTGCGTCTGAGTGCCGAGCACGACATCACACAGAGAGCGGATGGCGGCCGCGTGCATTTTGACCTCCTCGGTGTGGGTCGCCGTTTTCGCCTGCCTCAGTTCTTCTTCCATCTTCTGAATCAAAGCAGAGATATGTATGTTCATGAGTAAATCCTCCAGCAGTAATTTGTCTTCTTCCTGCATTTTATCAAATTTCTGAGCGAATCGCAGAATTGAGTTTGTTATTTTTTCTGACGGCATACCGCCCTGAACGCCAAAAAAGGCGCTTTCCGCCGGGCGGAAGCGCCTCAAAAAAACCGTTTATTGCGGCAGGTCGGGGATGCACCAATCGATCGGCTGCTCCCCCATTTTTTCAAGGGCGGCGTTTGTACGGGAAAACGGTCTGCTCCCGAAAAAACCGTTCCTTGCCGAAAACGGGCTCGGATGAGTCGATTCAATAATAATGTGTTTCGATGTGTCAATGCGCTCTTTTTTCATCTGCGCGTGACGCCCCCATAGGATAAAGACAATCGGCTTCTCTCTTTCATTCACCACATCAATGATGCGGTCAGTGAGCCGCTCCCATCCCTTGCCTTTGTGGGAATTGGCCTGACCGCGGCGAACCGTAAGCACTGTGTTTAACAAAAGCACTCCCTGCTTCGCCCAGCTGACGAGCGATCCGTGGTTCGGTACGGAGCAGCCGATATCGTCCTGAAGCTCTATGAAAATATTTTTCAAAGACGGCGGCTGCCTGACCCCGGGCTGAACGGAAAAACTAAGCCCGTGCGCCTGTCCTGGCCCGTGATACGGGTCCTGTCCGAGAATGACCGCTTTTACATCCTCATAGGGCGTATAATGCAAGGCGTTAAAAATATCATGGCTGTCAGGATAAATCGTTTGGCTGCTGTATTCTTGTTTCAGCATCTCTCTCAGCTCTTGATAATACGGTTTGTCAAATTCATCTTTCAGCTGATTCCACCAGCTGTCCTTTAAAAGCTGTTTCAAACTGTCCGTCCCCCTTATGAACTGTGCAGTCTTGAATGGACGGGCTTTCCGTCCCACACAATGTCAGTCGGCGCCTCCCGCCTCTTCATGTCCGGCTCTTCAAGAAGAACCGCGAAGTTTTTCGTCGGGAGCTCCCCAAGCCCGTGCTTTTCGCTTAACCGGTCTAAGTACCGCTTCCGTTTGCCGCCGAGATCCGCGGACTGATTGCCGCCTCCCTCAAAAAACGCATATATGACGCTCGCGCAAGGAACACGCTTCACACGGTGCTGTTTCGCGGCGCGCAAATAAAAGTCCCAGTCCCAATAATTATGGACATCCGGATCAAAATACCCTAACGTGTCATGCAGAGAACGTCTGTACATGCTGCCTGACGGAACGTACGTGGAAAATACCCGCATATCCGCATAATCCGCCGTATAGGCGAAAGGCTTTCGTGACACCGGGTATCTCGTGCCGCCCCGTTCTTCAAATGACACAATTTCCGCGTCAGAATGGACAAAATCCGCATCAGCAAGTGCAGCCGCCATTCTTTCCAAATGGCCCGGCGTAATGAAATCATCATCATCGCACAGCATGATGCAATCACCCGACGCTTTTTTCACACCTGCGTTCCGCGCTTCCACATGTCCGACATTCTGTTCTAAATCAATAATCTGAATCGGCAGATCGCTGTACAGCTGCTTCGCTTGTTCGACCGATTCCCCGGCATCATTTACAATGATCACTTCATAAGGCTTTATGGTCTGCATGGAAATCGACTCCAGCAGCTCACACAAAGCCGGAATCCGATTATACGTGACTATGACAATTGATATATTCATGATCCGCTCCTTCTGCTTTTTCTCATGTTCTATTAAAACATAAAGCGGCGAAGAGATCAGGGGGGATTTTTGATTTCGGCCCATTCAGAAACAAATCCAGGTCATGCCCGCCAGCAAAACGAGAATGATCAGAAGGTCTCCCCAAACAGTGCATACCGCCTTGGCATTAAGTCTGCCCGCCTCCATGGCGTTCCAAAGTTTTGATTGATAAACAGGCACCAACACCATCGCATAGCTTGTGCACAAGCAGACAAAAGCCGGCGGGACAAGCGCACATCCATCCTCATGCCAATCATGAATCAGTTCCGGTATACTCACCCCGCTGTCAATGTACAAGTATAATATACCCGCCAGCGGAATGAGCGAACTGATCTGCAGCTCGAAAAGTTTCACCTTCCACTCACGCGCAAACGAAACGGCCCAAATCCATCCCAGCGCATAAAATAATAGAAGAAGCAAAATACTGAAAACAACAAAAACAGCGTCTTGCATCCCATTCAGAACCATAATAAAAAGACTCACAACGGGCAATGCAAGAACCAAGCTGCAGACGGTAAATACGGTTACGGCTATTTGGGCGCACGCGCCGTACATCCACGAACCTAATCTCATTTTAACACCCCTATATAGATTCCCTATGTATATAGTGAAAAAGATCAGGCAAGTCTCTGCCTGCCTGCGTAAAAACCTATTTTTCCGCAAAACGGAAAACATACCGTCACAACGGCGCATACTGCCGCAAAACTCGGTGTGACCGCCGAAGGAAACAGCCCAGCCGGAACCAGGTTGAACAAAAAGACAAACATAAAACATAGATTCGGCACCATTGAAGCCCATACCGTCCGCTCAGCAAGCTTTTTTCCGCCAGCCCCGAACTCTTTGCCAGCTTGATAGCCGATTTGGAACCAATACAGCACATAACCGATCATAATCAGCCATACTGACACGGAAATCCCTTTCCACAGCGCGTCAACAGCGGGATGAATCCTCCACGCGTGCATCATCGTAATCATCGCCCCCATCACAAAAAGACCGCAGTTGCAGAACAGATAAAAGAGCATAAAAGTCCGCGCGGGCATCGCCGAAGCTTTTTGAAAAGCAGAGATAATCTCAGACGGAGTCCCCACTTCCCGCAGAATAAGCGCCATCGCTTCGCTTTCGGTTTTGCCTTTTTCCAGATGATCACAAATGGCATGATGAATATGGCTTTCGATTTCTTTTAATAATTCACGGCTTCCGGCCTTGCCTTCCAGCCCTTTTCTGATTTCCTGCACATAAAGGTCCTTATCCATTCTGCCCGCCCCGCTTCAGCATCCGGTCCATCAGAGCAGAGAACAGATTCCATTCCTTCGTCCGTTCGGCTAGAATGTTTTTTCCTTCATCGGTGATCCGGTAATATTTTCGGTCCGGCCCTTTGGTCTGCTTTTCCCAGTAAGAAGAAATATAGCTTTGGCGTTCAAGCTTATGAAGCGATGGGTACAGCGTGCCTTCCTTCATTTGCAGTTCATTCCCGCTTCTTTTCTCCATTTCTTTCACAAGTTCATACCCGTACATGGGCCGTTCATTCAGCAGCGTCAGCACCAGAATGACCGTGCTTCCCTTTACAAGCTCCCTGTTGAGCATTTATTTTCTCACCCTTACCTAGTAATCTTATGTAGGTATTGTACGCACATCCCCCGTGGCTGTCAAATCATTCCTCCAAGCCTTCCGTATTGTGATCGAAAGAAAATCTAACTATAATGAGATATAAAACACTGATGGAGGCCATTGATATGTCAATGCACAAAGCACTTACTATTGCCGGTTCTGATTCCAGCGGCGGCGCGGGAATTCAGGCCGATTTAAAAACATTTCAAGAAAAAAACGTATACGGAATGACGGCTTTGACCGTGATCGTAGCGATGGACCCGGAGAACAGCTGGGATCATCAAGTATTTCCGATCGATGCCGATACGATTCGCGCACAGCTGGCGACGATTGTTGACGGAATCGGCGTAGACGCCATGAAAACGGGAATGCTCCCTACCGTGGAGATCATAGAGCTTGCGGCGAAAACGATTAAAGAAAAACAGCTGAAGAATGTCGTTATCGATCCTGTCATGGTCTGCAAAGGAGCGAACGAAGTGCTGTATCCGGAGCATGCCGAAGCGCTTCGCACCCAATTGGCGCCTCTGGCAACCGTCATCACGCCAAACCTGTTTGAAGCAAGCCAGCTGAGCGGTATGGATGAATTAAAAACGGTGGAAGACATGAAAGAAGCGGCCAAGAAAATTCACGAACTCGGCGCGAAATATGTATTGATTACAGGCGGAGGCAAATTGAAACATGAAAAAGCGATCGACGTGCTGTATGACGGAGAAACCGCGGAAGTATTAGAAAGCGAAATGATTGATACACCTTACACGCACGGAGCCGGATGCACATTCTCCGCCGCCGTGACGGCAGAACTGGCCAAAGGCTCTGAAGTGAAGGAAGCCATCTATGCGGCAAAAGAATTTATCACCGCGGCAATCAAAGAATCCTTCCCGCTGAACCAATACATCGGACCGACTAAACATTCGGCGATGCGTCTTAGCGGAAAATAAAATAAATATCCCCCTCATTACCCGAGGGGGATTATTTCATTTTTTTCGCGGATGACCGCAAAAACATCTCAATAGACTGCACAAACAGCGCATATTCCTTCATCTGTTCATATGTATGCATCAGCCGATCACTCCATTCATTGTGCGGCTCAGCTCTCTTGAGCATGCGATTCAGCTGAAGCAATACTTCTTTATATTCTTCCCGCTTATCTTCCACTTGCTCTGCGGCTTTGACAAGTAAACATTTCGGCGTCATCTTCTGATTTTTCAAAACTGAGAAAACAACTCCTTTTATTCCTGGAATCATAGGCTTTCGTTTGAAGAATAGCACAGATGGCATAGGTTTCACATAAGAAAAAAGAACGATTTTCTACAAAAGTGTCCAAATTGAGCCATTTATTTCCGTTTTTCCTGCCGAAGTGACGGTTACGTCATCATTTCCCGGGAAAGGAAAATATCTGGCGCTGAATACCTCTTCTCCATCATTCAAAAACAATTCAATCGAGGATGCATCCAGAAAGAGCTGCACGGAATGCACCTCGCTGATGGAGCAGCTTCTCTTTTCTTTTTCTTCTCCGCTGAAAGCGGTGCGCTCCAGCACAGCCAGCCCCTCTTCCTGATGAAATATAAACCGGGCCGCGCCCCGAATTGAGATTTCAAAACCGGATTCGCAAGTGATGTCCTCCAGCAGCACTTCAGCCCGGGACGCATCTTTCACCGGGAGGCTTACAGACGAGCAATTCAATTGAAGACGGTGCTTTTGTTCATCCGTGCGGCGTGATTTCATTTCCGAAAGCGGGCGCTGTATGATTCTACCGTTGGACAGTGACAGCTGTCTCGGCATCGTTAAGCAGTGAATCCAGTGATACGCATGGGTCGGATGTTTGTCCTCATGCTGATCCGGAACGCCCATCCACGCGAACAGAATCCTCCGTCCCTTATCATCTTCCAGCGTCTGCGCCGCATAAAAATCAAATCCTCTGTCAAGCTCCGTAAATTCACCGTGCTTAAATTCTGGCGGCTCTGTATGCAGCCTGCCGAGGAAATAGCCCGCCTGGTGGCTGTTATGATATTTTATCCCGTCGGCTTCAAGCCCCTGCGGACATACGAGCAGCACGTCGGTTCCGTCAAGGGAAAACAAGTCGGGACATTCCCACATATAACCGAATGACCCGAGACCGCCGGAGTCCGCTCCCGCAATCGCACCGAGAAACGTCCAATCCGTCAAGTCCTCTGATGTGAACAACACAGCGCTTCCGGTGAGTTTTTCTGTCTGCGCGCCAAGCACCATGTAATACGCTCCGTCTTTCTTCCAAACCTTCGGATCACGGAAATGAGCGGTATAGCCTTCCGGGAGACGCGCGACAACTCCTTTTTTTTCAAATACGATCCCGTCTTCGGATACGGCGAGGCATTGATACGTTTCCCGATTGCCTTCTCCGTCACGGACATTGCCTGTGTACATCAGGCAGAGCCGCCCGTCTTTTTCGATGGCGCTTCCGGAATAGCAGCCGTTTTTGTCATACCACTCACCCGGCGCAAGCGCGATTTCTTCCTCTTTCCACTCAACGAAATCCTTCGTCGTCACATGCGCCCAAAATTTCGCGCCGTGCCCCGTATGAAATGGCTGCCATTGAAAAAACAAGTGATATACGCCGTTCCATTGGATCACGCCGTTCGGATCATTTAAAAGCCCGACCGGCGGCATAATATGATAGTTCTGGCGGTATGGATCTGACGCGGCTGTTTCTCCCCGCTTCTTTTTTGCTTCCTCAGCCTGCAGGCGCAGCTCTTGATCCGGTATCCTCATTTGACGGCCTCCTTTTCTTTAGCTCCCATAATGTAAGCGGCAATAAACGCCGAGACAGAGGCGATGCCCATTCCGATCAGATAGTTTATAAGATTTCCTAAACCGAGCGGAGCCGTGATGGCAATCATCGGAATTCCGGTCAGACCGTAGGCATTGGCGGCGACACCGGTCACCACGACATAGGCTCCGCCCAGCGCTCCGCCGATCATTCCCGCGATAAACGGCTTGCGGTATCTTAGGTTCACACCGAAAATGACTGGTTCGGTTACACCGAGAAAAGCAGAAAATGCGGCCGGCAGAGCGATTTCTTTCATTTTCGCTTTTTTCGTCAGGAAAAATACAGCCAGTCCCGCCGCGCCCTGAGCGACATTCGCCATCGACCAGATAGGAAGGATATAGTTTCTGCCCAAATCAGCGATGAGGCCGGCCTCAATCGCATGAAAGCTGTGATGCACACCGGTAAGCACAATAAGCGGATAAAGACCGCCGAAAAGCAGTCCGGCAACAATGCCCGCATGATCATACACATATGTCAGCGAGACGGTAATGCCTGATCCGATCGCCCTGCCAAGCGGACCGATTGCGATAAAGGTAATAAATCCTGTGACAATCACCGTGACAAACGGCGTGACCAATAAATCGAATGCGTGAGGCACAATTTTTCTCGTGCCCTTTTCCACTTTGCTCATAATGTAAACGGCTAACAGTACGGGGATGACCGTCCCTTGGTAGCCGAGCAGCGCAATGTCGAAGCCGAAGAGCTGCATAAAATCAGGCGATGCATCCGCAAGCCCCCACGGATTCAAAAGCGCCGGATGGATCATAATTCCCCCGAGCACGGCACCGAGATAGGCATTACCGCCAAATTCCTTCGCCGCGCTGAACCCGATGAATACGGGCAGGAAGATAAACGCCGCGCTTGAAAACATGTCTAAAAGCTTAAACAGCGATGATTGTTCAGACACCCAGTGAAAAGCCTTCATCATGCCAAGCAGCCCCATTAAAAGTCCGCTTGCCACGATAGCCGGAATGATGGGAACGAATATGTTAGACAGTGTCTTCGCAAATCTTGCGGCCGGATTCAGCTTTTTTTTCGCTGCGTCCTGATGTGTCTCACGATCTTCCCGCCCCAAATCGGCTTCTTTTGAAAAAGCGTCATACACTTTATTCACGAGACCGGTGCCGAATATAATCTGATATTGCCCCGAGCTGCTGAAAGCCCCTTTTACGCCTTCTATTTCTTCAATGCCGGCCTGGCTGATCTTCTGTTCATCTTGAATGACGAGCCTGAGCCGCGTCGCGCAATGTGTCGCGCTGATGACATTTGATTCCCCTCCGATATGTTTGATAAGCTGTTTTGCCGTTTCTTGATAATTCATGATGTATCCCCCTTTCTAAAATCAAAAAAGACCTAAAATTCGCCAACGAAAAAGGTCAGCATGATCCCTTTTTCATGTACGCAAATTTTAGGTCTTGCCTGCATTACCAGTCACAATCCCGCCGGATTCAGTTTTTTTAATGCGCTTTCATTCTATTTCATGATAGCGCTTTCGTCAATATGTTTTCAAAAAAAAAGTCTGTTTCTCGAAACAGACGCGTTATTCCGGGTTTTTTTGCAGACGCTGGACATGCAGCGTGATATAGCCGGCCTCGGATTCCGGCAGCTCCAAATCATATTCAGTTTTTAAAAACGCCGCCAGTTCAAGCGCACACCGATAAGCAAACGGATACTTTTTTTGGATGAAATAAAGCATCTCCTCGTCCATGGAATGGAGTGCTTCATTTGAGTCCAACCGGCTGACCGCATACCGTAAGTGCGTGACGAGGCGCTGATAGGAAATACTGTCTTCATCCACCTTCTGTTCGAAAAAGGATTCGATCTTTTCGATCATTTCTTTGATCATGGTTGTATGCTTCATCGCCGAATACATGCTTTTGGCATCCGCCTTGGCAGTGTGGATATGAAGCGCGATATACCCCGCCTCATCATCAGGCAATGATATACCGAGGGTTTGTTTCACGTGTTCAACCGCCCAGCGGCCGATCTCATATTCTTTTTTATAAAGCGCCTTAATTTCATGAAGCAATCGGTTATGCACCTGAAGGCCGTTTTGAATCCTTTCGATCGCAAAGGATAAATGGTCCGCCAGCGCAATGTGGATGTGATCGCTCAAAGGTGCCGCAAGCTCTCCCTCCGCATGGCTGATGATATCTTCAGCCGCCTCTATATGCTCTTCGGGAAGCGTTTCTAACACTTGTTTGAACTTTTCATTTTCGTCGTGCACGACAAATATTTTTTCAATTTTATGTTTTTGAATCACATCATTTTTTCTCTTTTGAAAAGCGATTCCGGGACCCATTACGATCTTTTCCCGTCCGTCTTCTTTTATTAACGCCGCATTGTTATTTAATACTTTGTCTATTCTCAAGAGGTTCGCTCCCGTTCATATGTTTAGTGGGATTGTACCCTCTTTTTCATATGATGTAAAGGTGCCGGACCCGCGCGCTCCCGTTTCGGCAATTCTTTGCGGACAGGCATCCATCGGTTTTTATCCAGCCTGCCGCGGGCCGATTTCGTTTCATCGGTCAAATCCGCCGATCGGACACGGCTCACAAACGAAAAAGCCCCAGCCGTCCGCTTCGCTTTCTTATGATAAGCCGCTTGGTTTCCGTACACGGCGGCTAATGGATATCTTCCGTTACCCGGCGCCATCCAGTTCATCAGAAAGACCATCCACACCCGTAAAGATACTAGCAAACGTTTCATTGCAAATCATCCCTCCGCTTCTTTTTGACAGACAGCTTGTTCGCAGGCCTGTTTTTCTCTCCGCTTTAACGGAAAAGGCGGCCGATCCTTCTCCGCTAAAAACTAGCGGGTCTAGCAACCCTATGACTCTATGATAGACGCGGCCGGGCGAATTGTTTGTCACAATATGAGTGAAAAAACAAACTAGTTTTCAGAAGTTTTGTTGAAAGCTGATGGAAATGACCTGAAAAATGGAAAAGCCGATAAAAAAAGTTATACACACCTTATCCCTTGGTTAAGCACAGCTTAAACACAGGGTATATCCACATATCCACAAACTCGATCTATATTTTGTATAGGAACACTCGTTCCCAACAATATATATACACAAATTTATTCAGTTATACACAGGATTCTGTGTATAACTCCCTCCTTATTCACAGACCAATTTCCATAAATGAGTCATATGACACAAGGATTATTTTGAATTTTCAAGAAATATATACTAGATTTCTAATTTAGATAAAGAAAAAGGGGGAAACACGATTGAAAAAAGGAATCATCCGTTATCTGCTTCCGGCTTTTGTCTTATCCTTTACCTTATCCACAAGTTCACAGGCTGCGCCGGCTTCAAAACCGCAAACTCCTGATCTTGAGAAGGCTGAGGTGTTCGGTGACATTGATATGACCACCGGCAAACAAACGACAGTCATCGTGGAGCTGAAGGAAAAGTCACTGGCGGAAGCAAAGGAACTCGGCAAAGCACAGACAAAAAGCAAGCTGAAAAGCGAACGCGCAAAAGTGAAAAAGAAAGCGCTCAAAACCATTAAACACGGAAAAATTAACAGGGAATATGAGCAAGTGTTTTCCGGCTTCTCCATGAAACTCCCGGCAAATGAAATCCCCAAACTGCTGAGTGATCAGGATGTCAAAGCGGTTTATCCGAATGTCACCTATCATACCGATCAGCTCAAAGATAAAGACATCACCCTATCTAAGGATGCCGTGTCTCCGCAGATGGATGACAGCGCGCCTTATATAGGGGCAAATGACGCGTGGAAGCTCGGCTATACGGGTAAAGGCGTCAAGGTTGCCATTATTGACACCGGTGTCGAATATAAACACCCTGACTTAAAGAAAAATTTCGGACAATATAAAGGATACGATTTTGTGGATAACGATTACGATCCTGAAGAAACGCCGTCCGGTGATCCGAGAGGCGCGTCGACTGACCACGGAACCCATGTCGCGGGCACGGTAGCGGCAAACGGAACGATCAAAGGCGTCGCCCCGGATGCTACACTCCTTGCCTACCGTGTGCTCGGTCCGGGCGGAAGCGGAACAACGGAGAACGTCATCGCCGGCATCGAACGCGCCGTACAGGACGGAGCGGATGTCATGAACCTTTCTCTCGGCAATTCTGTGAATAACCCAGACTGGGCGACAAGCACGGCGCTTGACTGGGCGATGTCAGAAGGCGTCACGGCCGTTACATCAAACGGAAACAGCGGGCCGAACAATTGGACCGTCGGCTCTCCGGGAACGTCCAGAGAAGCCATCTCCGTCGGAGCGACCCAGCTGCCGCTGAACGAGTACGCCGTGTCCTTCGGTTCCTATTCCTCAGCGAAAGTAATGGGCTACAACAAAGAAGATGACATAAAAGCACTGAATAAAAAAGAAACAGAGCTCATAGAGGCGGGTATCGGCGAGCAAAAGGATTTTGAAGGCAAAGATCTGAAGGGAAAAGTCGCTGTCGTCAAACGGGGCAGCATCGCCTTTGTGGATAAAGCAGACAACGCCAAAAAAGCGGGCGCGATCGGTATGGTTGTGTATAACAATGCCCCGGGAGAAATTGAAGCCAACGTACCGGGCATGTCCGTGCCGACGATTAAGCTTTCATCAGAAGACGGCGAAAAACTCGTCAGCCAATTAAAAGCGGGCGGCACAAAAGCGACATTCAATTTATCCGTGGCTAAATCGCTCACTGAACAAATGGCAGACTTTTCGTCACGCGGTCCGGTTATGGACACGTGGATGATTAAACCTGACGTCTCCGCTCCCGGCGTAAACATCGTCAGCACCATTCCGACCCATGATCCGGCCGACCCGTACGGCTACGGATCGAAGCAGGGAACGAGCATGGCTTCCCCGCATGTAGCCGGCGCAGCTGCCGTCATCAAGCAGGCCAAACCGAAATGGAGCCCGGAACAAATAAAAGCCGCTCTCATGAACACGGCGGAAACCTTAACGGACGCGGACGGTGACGTATACCCGCATAATGCGCAAGGTGCCGGAAGCATCAGAATCATGAAGGCGATCAAAGCAGACTCCCTTGTCGCCCCGGGAAGTTATTCTTACGGAACGTTTATGAAAGACAAAGGCAATGAAACGAAAAAAGAAACCTTTACGATTGAAAATCAATCGTCCATCAGAAAATCATATCAGCTCGAGTACTCTTTCAACGGCAGGGGCATTACCGTTTCGGGCACAGACCGGGTCGTGATCCCCGCTCATCAAACCGGAAAGGTCAATGCGAAAGTAAAGGTCAATGCCAAAAAAGTAAAGGCAGGCACCTATGAGGGAACCGTCACAGTGCGAGAAGGCGGAAAAACAGTTGCAAAAGTGCCGACGCTGCTGATTGTAAAAGAGCCGGACTATCCGCGCGTGACGTCAATCGACGTGCAGGACGGCACAACGCAGGGAACCTACCAAATTGAAACCTATCTTCCGGCGGGAGCCGAAGAGCTTGCCTTCCTTGTATATGACAGCAATCTTGACTTTGTCGGCCAAGCCGGCATCTACAAAAAGCAGGATAAAGGCTATCAATATTTCGACTGGAACGGCAAAGTCAATGGTGACACCGCACTGCCGGCAGGAGAATATTATATGCTGGCCTATGCCGCGAACAAAGGGAAATCAAGCCAGGTGCTGACTGAAAAACCTTTTATCATTGAATAACCGAACAACCCTGCTGGAGCATCAGCAGGGTTTCTTTCTGATCATTCGGCAAAAGCTTCTCGAAGCAGGCGGTATGACTGAAGTTTATCTTCAAAATGATGAGTAATGGTTACAGCCATCACTTCTTCCGTTCCGTATGCTTTACTGAGAGCCAGAATCTGTTCTTTCACTTGTTGCTTCGTTCCGATGATCATTCGATTCCGATTATCGGCAATTCGTCTTTGTTCATACGGTGTATACGTATTTCCGCGGACGGTTTCGTAAGACGGTACGCCGTGAAGCGGAATCCCCTGTTCACCCGCAAGCAGCGTATAATCCATGACGGCCGCGAGTTCCTCCGCTTTCTCCTCCGTGTCCGCGCACAGCACAAACACAGCCACGGCCGTTTTTGGTTCTTTTCCTAATGCGGAAGGTTTAAATCTGCGCTTATATTGTGCTGTCGTGCTTTCTCCGCCTTCTCCATTAATAAAATGGGCAAACATATAGCCTGCTCCCATTTCTGCGCTCAGAAGCGCGCTTTCCCCCGAAGAACCGAGAAGCCAGACTTCCGGCGCCGTCTTAATAAGGGGTGATGCGGTCAGATTCGGAAAACGGTGATTGTCATCAGCTGTATCATGCAAATACATCGCCAGCTCACGAAGCTGCTGCGGATATTGATCAGCATTACGCTTCCCGCCGTCATTCAGCGCCCATGATGCGATCGGCATTCCGCCCGGCGCTCTCCCTAATCCGAGATCGATTCTGCCCGGCGTCAACCCTTCAAGCACGCGGAAATTCTCCGCCACCTTATATGCGCTGTAATGCGGAAGCATGACACCGCCCGAGCCTACACGAATCTCATTCGTTTTCGCCGCAATATGGCTGATCAGCACTTCAGGGCTTGAACCCGCCAACCGCTCTGAAAAATGATGCTCTGACACCCAAAACCTCTTATATCCAAGCTTTTCCGCCTCCTGCGCCAGTCTTACTGTATCCCGCAGCGCGCTTTCCGCGGAACTCCCTTCTGATACAGGAGATTGATCTAATATGCTTAATGAAATCATCACTGTCACCTCATCAACATCGTACCACTGCTAAGCCGTTTTTTCTTTCTGTATGCTTATAAGCATCCCTGATGATAAACATTAATATACCTTGTTCCATTTTGTCGAAATATGTTACACGTGAAACATAAAAAAACCTCTCCCGGTGGGACTGACCCCATAAGATGAGACAAATAAAAACACCTTCAAGTTTGAATACGGATGATTGTTATCCGAAATTAGAC